>NZ_CAXVWM010000048.1:0-52104 GCF_964263775.1 Agreia sp.
TACCGTCGCGTGGTCGACGGCGTGGTCACGGCGACCATCGACTACCTGACCGCGAGCGAAGAAGACGAGTACATCGTCGCCCAGGCGAACGCGCCGCTCACCGGCGACGCGCGTTTCGCAGAGGCGCGCGTCCTCGCCCGCCGCAAGGGCGGAGAGGTCGACCTGTTCCCGGCCGAGGACATCGGCTACATGGATGTCTCTCCGCGCCAGATGGTGTCGGTCGCGACCAGTCTCATCCCGTTCCTCGAGCACGACGATGCGAACCGCGCCCTCATGGGTGCGAACATGCAGCGCCAGGCCGTTCCGCTGCTGCGCAGCGAGAGCCCGCTCGTGGGTACCGGCATGGAGGGCTACGCGGCCATCGACGCCGGAGACGTGGTCACCACGCTCAATGCCGGTGTCGTCTCCGAGGTCTCGGCAGACGTCGTCACGATCCAGCTCGACGAGGGCGGAACCGAGGACTACTACCTGCGCAAGTTCGACCGCTCCAACCAGGGCACGAGCTACAACCACCGCGTGATCGTCGCCGAGGGCGAGCGGGTCGAGGTCGGCCAGGTCCTGGCCGATGGTCCCGCCACCGAGAACGGCGAGCTCGCGCTCGGCAAAAACCTGCTCGTGGCGTTCATGCCGTGGGAGGGCTACAACTTCGAAGACGCGATGATCTTGAGCCAGAACCTGGTGAAAGACGACGTGCTCTCCTCTATCCACATCGAGGAGTACGAGGTCGACGCGCGCGACACGAAGCTGGGTAAAGAGGAGATCACGCGTGACCTCCCCAACGTCTCGCCTGAACTGCTCGCAGACCTCGACGAGCGCGGCATCATCCGCATCGGTGCCGAGGTCCGCCCCGGCGACATCCTCGTCGGCAAGGTCACGCCGAAGGGCGAGACCGAGCTCAGCGCCGAGGAGCGCCTGTTGCGCGCCATCTTCAACGAGAAAAGCCGCGAGGTTCGCGACACGTCGCTGAAGGTTCCCCACGGCGAGCAGGGCACGATCATCGCCGTCAAGGAGTTCTCGGCCGAGAACGACGACGAGCTGGGTTCGGGCGTCAACCAGCGTGTCGTCGTCTACATCGCACAGAAGCGCAAGATCACCGAGGGTGACAAGCTCGCCGGTCGTCACGGCAACAAGGGCGTCATCTCCAAGATCCTTCCGGTCGAAGACATGCCGTTCCTCGAAGACGGAACCCCGGTCGACATCGTGCTCAACCCGCTGGGAATCCCCGGTCGAATGAACTTCGGCCAGGTTCTCGAGACCCACCTCGGGTGGATCGCCAAGCAGGGCTGGGAGGTCGAAGGCAAGCCCAAGTGGGCTGCCGGGCTGCCCGACCAGGCCCGCAAGGCCGCGCCGAACACCAAGGTCGCGACCCCCGTCTTCGACGGTGCGTTCGAAGAGGAGATCGCCGGTCTGCTCGACTCGACGACCCCGACCCGTGATGGCGACCGTCTCATCGGTTCCTCCGGAAAGGCCCGTCTCTTCGACGGCCGCTCCGGTGAGCCGTACCCCGAGCCCATCTCGGTCGGTTACATGTACATCCTGAAGCTGCACCACCTCGTCGACGACAAGATCCACGCGCGTTCGACGGGTCCGTACTCCATGATCACGCAGCAGCCGCTGGGTGGTAAGGCGCAGTTCGGTGGTCAGCGTTTCGGTGAGATGGAGGTCTGGGCTCTCGAGGCCTATGGAGCCGCATACGCGCTGCAAGAACTCCTGACCATCAAGTCCGACGACATCCTCGGCCGCGTCAAGGTCTACGAGGCGATCGTCAAGGGAGAGAACATCCAGGAGCCCGGGATTCCCGAGAGCTTCAAGGTGCTCATTAAGGAGATGCAGTCGCTGTGCCTGAACGTCGAGGTTCTCTCGGCCGACGGAACGGCAGTGAGCCTGCGCGACACCGATGACGAGGTCTTCCGTGCCGCTGAAGAGCTCGGCATCAACATCTCCACCCGGTTCGAGTCGTCGTCGATCGACGACATCTAGACCGGCTTAGTTACTTAGCTGACGCACCCTTCAGGAGAAGAGAAAACATTGCTGGACGTTACAACATTCGACGAACTGCGCATCGGTCTCGCCACGGCAGACGATATCCGCAAGTGGTCACACGGTGAGGTAAAGAAGCCGGAGACGATCAACTACCGCACGCTGAAGCCCGAGAAGGACGGCCTCTTCGGAGAGCAGATCTTCGGGCCGAGCCGTGACTGGGAGTGTTCCTGCGGCAAGTACAAGCGGGTGCGATTCAAAGGAATCGTCTGCGAGCGCTGCGGCGTCGAGGTCACCAAGTCCTCCGTTCGTCGTGAGCGCATGGGCCACATCGAGCTCGCCGCGCCCGTCACCCACATCTGGTACTTCAAGGGCGTTCCGTCGCGCTTGGGCTACCTGCTCGACATGGCGCCGAAAGACCTCGAGAAGGTCATCTACTTCGCGGCGTACATGATCATCTCCGTCGACGAGGATGCGCGCCACGAAGACATGCCCGGCCTTGAGAACGAGCTCCGCCTCGAGATCAAGACCCTGTCCGACCAGCGCGACTCCACGATCGCGAACCGCCTCCAGCGGCTCGAGACCGACCTCGCCGCCCTCGAGGCCGAGGGAGCCAAGAGCGACCAGAAGCGTCGCACGAAGGACTCCGCCGAGAAGGAGATGGGACAGACCCGCAAGGCCTACGACGAGCAGATCGGCCAGCTCGAGCGCGTGTGGGAGGACTTCCGCAGCCTCAAGGTCGGCGAGTTCAAGCCCGAAGACGCCGTCTTCCACGAGCTTCAAGACCGCTACGGCCAGTACTTCAGCGCCTACATGGGTGCCGAGGCCATCAAGAAGCGCCTCGAGGCCTTCGACCTGGTGACCGAGGGTGAGAACCTTCACCTGCAGATCGCCGAGGGCAAGGGCCAGAAGAAGATCCGTGCCATCAAGCGCCTGCGCGTGGTGTCCTCCTTCCTCGCCACCGGCAACTCGCCGGCTGCCATGGTGCTCGACGTCGTTCCGGTCATTCCGCCGGAGCTGCGCCCAATGGTGCAGCTCGATGGTGGCCGCTTCGCAACGAGCGACCTGAACGACCTCTACCGTCGGTCATCAACCGCAACAACCGTCTGCGGCGCCTGCTCGATCTCGGTGCTCCCGAGATCATCGTCAACAACGAGAAGCGCATGCTGCAAGAGGCCGTCGACGCCCTGTTCGACAACGGTCGTCGTGGACGCCCCGTCACCGGTACCGGCAACCGCGCCCTCAAGTCCCTGAGCGACATGCTCAAGGGAAAGCAGGGTCGCTTCCGCCAGAACCTGCTCGGAAAGCGCGTCGACTACTCCGGTCGTTCGGTCATCATCGTCGGTCCCCAGCTCAAGCTGCACCAGTGCGGTCTGCCCAAGCAGATGGCACTCGAGCTGTTCAAGCCGTTCGTGATCAAGCGTCTGATCGACCTGAGCCACGCTCAGAACATCAAGGCCGCGAAGCGCATGGTCGAGCGCAGCCGTCCGCAGGTGTGGGACGTGCTCGAGGAGATCATCCGCGAGCGCCCCGTTCTGCTGAACCGCGCACCGACGCTTCACCGACTGGGCATCCAGGCTTTCGAGCCCCAGCTCGTCGAGGGCAAGGCCATCCAGCTGCACCCGCTCGTCTGCGCGGCGTTCAACGCCGACTTCGACGGTGACCAGATGGCCGTGCACCTGCCGCTGTCGGTCGAGGCCCAGGCCGAGGCGCGCATCCTGATGCTCGCGTCGAACAACATCCTGAAGCCGTCCGACGGCCGCCCGGTGACCCTGCCCACCCAGGACATGATCATCGGTCTGCACCACCTCACCACGGTCAAAGAAGGGTCCACCGGCGAAGGCCGCGCGTTCTCCTTGGTCGCCGAGGCGATCCTGGCGCACGACCAGAAGTCGCTCGACCTCAACGCACCCGTGAAGATCCGTCTGCACGACGTGCACTTCGGCGAGAACGAGGGCCCTGCCGACTACGTCGACGGCCCCGTCATCGTCGAGACCACGCTGGGTCGCGCGCTTTTCAACGAGGCGCTTCCGGCCGACTACCCGTACATCCAGGCCGTGGCCGACAAGGGCCAGCTCTCGGAGATCGTCAACGACCTCGCCGAGCGCTACCCCAAGGTCGAGGTCGCCGCATCGCTCGACCGCATCAAGGACGCCGGGTTCTACTGGGCCAGCCGTTCGGGTGTCACCGTGGCGCTCTCCGACATCCTGACTCCGCCGAACAAGCGCGAGATCGTTCAGGGCTACGAGAAGCAGGCCGCCAAGGTGCAGGGCCAGTTCGAGAAGGGTCTCACGACCGACCTCGAGCGTCGCCAGGAGCTCATCCAGATCTGGACCAAGGCAACCGAAGAGGTCGCACAGGCCATGCGCGACAACTTCCCGAAAGACAACACCATCAACCGCATGGTGACCTCCGGTGCTCGTGGTAACTGGCTGCAGGTGCGCAACATCGCCGGTATGCGGGGCCTCGTGAACAACCCGAAGGGTGAGATCATCCCTCGCCCGATCATCTCGAGCTACCGCGAAGGACTCTCGGTCGCCGAGTACTTCATCGCGACGCACGGTGCCCGCAAGGGTCTGGCCGACACGGCCCTCCGTACGGCCGACTCGGGGTACCTCACGCGTCGTCTCGTCGACGTGTCGCAAGACGTCATCATCCGTGAAGACGACTGCGGCACCACCAAGGGTCTCGATCTTCCGATCGCGATCGAGGGCGCCGACGGAACCTGGACCAAGGACCCGAACGTCGAGAACTCGGTGTTCGCCCGGTCACTCGCCGCCGACGCGGTCGACGCCCAGGGCACTGTCGTGGCCGAGGCCGGCGACGACGTCGGAGACGTTCTGATCGACAAGCTGGTTGCGGCCGGAGTCAACATCATCAAGGTGCGCTCCGTTCTCACGTGCGAGTCGGCCGTCGGTGTGTGTGCTGCCTGCTACGGCCGCTCGCTCGCCACGGGCCTGCTCGTCGACATCGGCGAGGCAGTCGGCATCATCGCGGCCCAGTCGATCGGTGAGCCCGGAACCCAGCTGACGATGCGTACCTTCCACACCGGTGGTTCCGCATCCGCAGATGACATCACGCAGGGTCTGCCCCGTGTGCAGGAGCTGTTCGAGGCTCGTACCCCCAAGGGTGCGTCCCCGATCGCCGAAGCCGCAGGCCGCGTGCACATCGAAGACACCGATCGCAGCCGCAAGGTCATCCTGACGCCCGACAACGGCGACGAGCCGATCGCCTACCCGGTGCTGAAGCGTTCCACGCTTCTCATCGAAGACGGCCAGCACGTCGAGCTCGGACACCAGATCATCATCGGCGCGGTCGACCCGAAAGAGGTTCTGCGCGTCAAGGGTGTGCGCGAGGTGCAGAAGCACCTCGTCGGCGGTGTCCAGGGCGTCTACCGCTCGCAGGGTGTCCCCATCCACGACAAGCACATCGAGGTCATCGTTCGTCAGATGCTCCGCAAGGTGACTGTCGTCGAGCACGGTGACACCGACCTGCTGCCGGGCGAGCTCGTCGACCGGGCGCGCTACAACACGCTCAACCGCGAGGCGCTCACCCAGGGCAAGAAGACGGCATCCGCACGTCAAGAGGTCATGGGTATCACCAAGGCGTCGCTGGCGACCGAGTCGTGGCTGAGCGCCGCGTCCTTCCAGGAGACCACGCGTGTTCTCACGCAGGCCGCCATGGAGGGCAAGAGCGATCCGCTGATGGGTCTGAAAGAGAACGTCATCATCGGAAAGCTCATCCCCGCCGGAACGGGACTGCCGCGGTACCGCGACGTCGCCGTCGAGGCGACCGATGAGGCGAAGGCGGAGCGTTACCCGAACCGCATCTTCACCGATGACGCGTCGTTCTCCGAGGCCGACCTGTCGTTCGTCGACTTCGACAGCTTCTCGAGCGACGACTACACCCCGGGAACCTACAACTAGTAGGCACAGGCCACGACAGAAGAGCCCCTCGCCGTTCGCGGTGAGGGGCTCTTCCCGTCTTCGCGGGCGTGCAGCATGAAGGCGGGAGCCGCAGCCGACACGGGCCCGACCGTAATAGGCTGTGGCACGGCAGGCGATGACGACCGTCGACGGCGGCGGAGTGGGAGTTCACGTGGGTACTCGAGTGACGCGCGTCGAGTGGCATGCACCGGTATCGCTCCACGTATATGCCGACGTCACCGATCCGCAGGCGAGCCAACTCCGGCGGTCGTCCGACGGCGCCGTTCAGCTGATGGTCGGCGCCGAGGTAACGGTGCACGTCTGGCTGCAGGATGCCGCGGGGCCGGTTTGGGTGCGCGTCGGCGAGATTGTCGGCGGGGTCACCTCGATCGAACTCGAGGCTGCACCGAGCGACGACGACGATACCGTTGCGCACGCCGATGGCATCGTCGGCGCAGGCGACGTGCAACCCCGCGCGCTGACCCGCGCGGGGAACGACATCGACGACACCATTCTCGGCCAGCCGGCGTTCGCGCTGTCGGGCGACCAACCCCGCGACGAACCCGACGACGAACCGATAGACGACACCATTCTGGGGCAGGCGCCGGCGACCCGCGTCGACGTCGACGATCCGGATGCGTCGGCCGACACCATCATCGGCGCCGGCAGAAACCGTCCCCCACTGCCCGCCATCCCGAGCGTGCCGGCGAGTGCGCACGTCAATGCCGGGCTCTCTCCCATGCGCTCCCGGCGCACGCGCGTCGAGCCTGCCGAGGCATCCGGTGAGTCCGTCGGCACTATCGCGGTGTCCTTTCCCGACGGGCGCATCGTGGCACTCGACCGACCCGTCTACGTCGGCCGATCCCCGAAAAGCCCGCGCATCACATCCGGTGTCGCGCCCGAACTCGTCGCTGTGGCCTCCCCGAGGCGGGAGGTCAGTTCGACCCACCTCGAGCTTCAGCAGGAGGGTCGCGCCGTCGTGGTGCGCGACCTCGGATCGACGAACGGAACCAGGGTGAGCGTGCCCGGCGCGGCGCAGTCGCTGCTCAGCCCCGGCGCCTCCCGGGTCGTCGCCGCGGGAACACTGCTCGATCTGGGCGATGACATCGTTCTCGAGATTGTCGCTCCGATCGGCATCGCGCGAACGGGCTCAGGGAACACGACCGGTTCGGCGTGGTGAGCGCCCCAGCCTCGGCCGTCGGCGTGGTCACCGTCGCGCTGCCCGGAGCCGATGGCCACCTCGGGTTGTCGTGGGCCGCCCAGACGAACACAGGCCTGAAGCGCGCCGAGAACCAGGACAGCTTTCTGGCCGTCGCACCCGTCTTCGCTGTCGCCGACGGCATGGGAGGGCACGCGGCCGGCGACGAGGCAAGCGCCGCAGTCGTCGCGCGGTTGGCCGAGCGGCTCGAGGGAGCCTTCGCGTCGACCGACGAGATCACCGCGGCACTCAGGCGGGCCAGCGCCGACATCGGCGAGATCGTCGGCGTTTACGACAGAGCAGGAGCACGACCGGGGGCCGGAACGACCGTCGCCGGAATCGCCCTGACCCTGCAGGCGCAGATGCCCTATTGGGCCGTCTTCAACATCGGCGACTCCCGCGTCTACTCGCTCGTCGACGGCGTGCTCACCCAGTTGACGGTCGACCACTCCGCTGTGCAGGCCATGGTCGACTCCGGACGCATCACGGCGCTCGAGGCCGAGTCGCACCCGAACCGCAACATCATCACGCGAGCGGTGGGTTTCGGCAGGAACCCGGTGCCCGATCTGTGGTTCATTCCGGTGACGCAGGGTGCCCGGCTGCTCATCTGCTCCGACGGATTGACCAAGGAGGTCGACTTCGGCCTCATCCGTCTGCTTCTGACCGAGGCGACCGACGCCGATGACGCCGCCGGGCTGCTGCTCGAGGCGGCCCTCGCCGCCGGGGGTCGCGACAACGTGACCACCGTGGTCGTCGAGGTCATTCGAGCCGACGATGAGGCCGAGCTCGATACCACACTGCCTCGCTACGACGGACGCGTGTCACCCTGATTGGGGGCACCCCCGACAGGGTCGAGGGGTGGACGTGTGCCGTGACGGCCTATGTACAGTGGAGGGACGACTTTTCGGGGGGATAGCAGGGGCGTGTTCGCTCCACCCCGCACCCGTCCCGAACAGAGGAACGCCCATGGCTCGCAGGCTGCCGTCACAGCCTCCTGTCCTCGCGGGCTACACCCATCTGCGCGCGTTGGGCAAGGGCGGCTTCGCCGACGTGTTCCTCTACGAACAGGCGCTGCCCCGAGCCGACGTCGCCGTCAAGGTTCTGCTGCCGGGGGTGGCGAGCACCAGCGTGCGCGCCATGTTCCTCTCTGAAACGAACCTCATGTCGCAGCTGGCGACGCATCCGTCTGTGGTCACCGTGCACGCCGCGAGCATCGCACCCGACGGTCGACCGTACCTGGTCATGGAGTACTGCCCCTCGTCGTTCGGCACGAGGTACAAGACCGAGCGCATTCCCGTGGCCGAGGTGTTGACCGCCGGGGTCAAGATCGGCAGCGCGCTCGAGAGCGCTCATCGGCTCGGATTTCTGCATCGCGACATCAAGCCGTCGAACATCCTGCTCACGCAGTACAACCATCCCGTTCTCGCCGACTTCGGAATCGCGGCCACCGTCGCGGAGGCCGACCGTGACGAGGCCGAAGGCATGAGCGTGCCCTGGTCGGCGCCCGAGGTGCTGCAGTCCGAGACGCGGGGGTCCGTGCAAAGCGAGGTCTGGTCGCTGGCCGCCACGCTGTATTCGATGCTCGCCGGTCGCAGCCCGTTCGAGTATCCCGGCACGAGCAACACCCGCGACGACCTGCAGCGCCGCATCGTGGGTCGAGACCGGGTGCCGGTCACGGGCCGGCCGGATGTTCCGGCCGAGCTCGAGAGGCTCCTCGCGTCGTGCATGTCGAAGAACACCTCCGCGCGCCCGGCGAGCGTGCTCGAGGTCGTGCGCGGGCTGCAGCTCATCGAGTCGGCGCTGTCCCTTCCGCAGACCTCTGCCGACATCTCGAACGAGGCGTTTGCCCGCCCGCCGCAGCGAGCGGCTCCCGCTGCTCTCACGCAGGCCGCCCAGGGCGGCGTATCCGTACGCGCCACCGGCGGGGGGCGAGTACGTCACCGTGGGCGGCAGACAGACGCGATCCGTGAATCGACCGATTCGAGTGTCACCGTGATCAGGCAGGCCACGACGGCCAGGGCACAGCCGCTTCGCCGGCCCGGCGTCACCGCGGCCGTCATCGGCAGCGCGGTGGTTCTCGTCGCCGCGATCGCCGCCGCCGCAGTGCTGGTGCTGGGCGCGCTCAACACCTCGATTCCGGTCGTCAGTGACATCCGAGCCGCTGAAGGGGCCGACGCCGTCGTGTTCTCGTGGCGCGACCCGGGGCTCCGAGACGGCGATCTCTACGTGATCCGCTCCTCGAACGGATCGAGCTCGACCCAGTCGTCGAGCGAATTCACCGTGCAGGCCGACGCCGTCGTCGCCGAGTGCATCACCGTGCGCGTCTCGAGGGATGGACGACTCGGCGACCGCTCGGTCGAGAAGTGCGCCTCGACCGGGGGCGGCGGATGATCTTTCGTTGGCTCCGCGCCCACGCGTCGCAGGCGATCACGACGGTGAGCGTTCTGCTCGTCGTCGTCGTCGTACTCACCGTCGCCCTGCTGTCGCCGGGGTACACCGAGCAGAAACTCGAACTCGACGACGCGTCGGTCTGGGTCACGAACGGATCGCGGCACGTTCTCGGACGCGCGAACACCGACGTACTCGAGCTCAACACGGTGGTCGAGAGCGAGGGCAACGACATCGATGTGCTGCAGCGGGGTGCGACCGTGCTCGCGCATGATCACACGAGCAATACCCTGCAGGTGATCGACCCCGCCTCCTCCGTCGTCACCTCGACGATCCCCCTTCCGTCGGGCGACCCCGACGTGATGCTCGCCGACGGCCGGGTCGTCATCCACTCGAGCGATACGGGCGAGGTGTGGGTCGTACGCCAGGCCGAGCTCGACGCGTTCGACTCCTCGGAGCAACCGCTACTCTCCCTCGATGCCGGCAGCGTCGTGACCGTCGCCGACGACGGCGCACTGGTGGGCTTCGACCGGCAGTTCCTGCGACTCGTCACGGCCGACCTCGCGTCGGGCGCCAAGCCTCAGTCCACCTCAGTCGCAGACCTCGATATCGAGGATGCCGACGAGGTGCAGGTCGCGCTCACCGGCGGCGTCGCATCCGTACTCGATGTCGAGAGCCGCGAACTCGTGGTCGGCGGGCGGCAGATCGACCTCTCCGACCGCATCGGCTCGTCGGCCGAGCTGCGGCTCGCCGCCTCGAGCACGACCGGCACCACCCTGCTGCTGGCTCACACCGGCGGGCTGCTCGGCATCGACACGGCCTCGGGGGCCATCGAGCAGCTCGTCGACGGCGCCCGAGGGCAGCCGGCGCAACCGCTCGCGCACGACGGATGCGCCTACGCCGCCTGGGCGGACGGCTCGACCTGGCAGCGCTGCGGGTCGTCGGATGCGGTGCGCGCCCAGCTCGCCGGCGTGTCGGCCGACGACGAACTGGCCTTCCGCAGCAACGGGCGCTACGTCGTTCTGAACGAGCGCAGCGGCGGTCGGGTGTGGGCCGTGCAGCACGAGAACCGGCTCATCGACAACTGGAACCAGCTGATCGACGACGACGATGACGAGCAGCAGAAAGACATCGTCGACGACGCCACCCCGCCCGAGCTCGTCGCAGACCAGCAACCGCCCATCGCCTCTGTCGACGACCTCGGCGCCCGGCCCGGCGTGTCGAGCATTCTGCCCGTGCTGCTGAACGACTACGACCCGAACGGCGATGTGCTCTCGATCACGGCCGTTGCCGAGGTCGATCCGGCCATCGCCCGGGTCGACCTGGTGAGCGCCGGGCAACAGCTCCAGGTCACGGTGACGCCGCAGGCATCCGGAACATTCTCGTTCGACTACACCATCTCTGACGGCCGTGGCGGCATCGCCTCGAGCGTGGTCAGCGTGACCGTGCGTACGCCGGGTGAGAATTCGGCGCCCGTGCAGGCGAGGGTGACCCAGGCGACCATGGCCGTCGGGGGAACCTTCACGACGAACGTGCTCGGCGACTGGTACGACCCCGATGGCGACCCGCTGTACCTCGCAGAGGCGCAGACGGCCGAGCCCGATCGCGTGTCGTTCTCGCCGGCGGGCGAACTCGACTTTCGCGACCGAGGTACAGCCCCGGCGAGCAAGGACATCGGACTTCAGGTCTCCGACTTCACCCTCTCGGGCTCCGGCCAGGTGCGGGTCGCCGTGTCGGAACCGGGCTCCGTCGCCATCATCCCCGACGGCTTCCTCGTGCAGGGATACACCGGCCAGGAGCTTCGGCTCGCTCCGCTCGATCACGTACGGGGCGGCACGGGGGCCATCCGCCTCATGAACGTGGCCGACTACCCCGAGACGACCATCACGCCCGACTACACCACGGGCACGTTCCGCTTCCAGGCGCAGGCGCCCGGAATCCACTACCTGTCGTACTCGGTCACCGACGCCGCGCAGCAGACGGCGACCGGTCTCATCCGGGTCGATATCTCGGTCGCGCCGGATGCCTCGACCAAGCCGATCACCGTGCCGACCGTGGCATTCCTGTACCAGCAGCAGACAGACCTGGTCGATGTGCTCGCCACCGACATCGACCCGGCCGGGGGAGTGCTGAGCATCTCGAGCGTCAGCGGCGTTCCGACGGGCGCCGGTGTCGTCGTCGAGATCATCGAGCACCGCATCCTGCGTGTGCGGCTCAACAACCCCCTCGATGCGCCCGCGCGATTCGGCTACACGGCGACGAACGGGTTCTCGAGCGCCGAGGGGGTCGTCACGGTCTATCAGGTGCCCGAGCCCAGCAGGCTGCAGGCACCGGTCGCCGCAGCCGACAGCATCTCGGTGCGCGTGGGCGAGGTCGTCGACATTCCCGTGCTGGCCAACGACGGGCATCCGAACCGCAAGCCGCTCGTGCTCGACCCCGCCCTGGTGCAGAACGTGCCCTCGGGCGCGGGCCTGCTGTTCGTCTCCGGCAGTCGCCTGCGCTACCTGGCGCCCGAATTACCGGGCGACTACACGGCGATCTACCGTGTGGCAACCACGGCAGACGTGCAGTTCGACACCGCCCAGGTGAGCATCGCCGTGCGAGAGGCCGATGCTCAGACCAACGCCCCACCGGTGCCGCCGACGCTGTCCGCCCGGGTGCTCGCGGGCGAATCCGTCACGATCCCGGTTCCATTGGGCGACATGGATGCCGACGGCGACTCGGTGAGGCTGGTCGGTGCCGCGTCGAATCCCGCGCAGGGCAACGTGACCGTCGCGGGCGACGTCGTCACGTACACGGCCGGTGCGGCGTCGCAGGGCACCGACTCTTTCTCTTATGAGGTGGTAGACGGCCTCGGGGCGCGGGCGACCGGCGTGGTGCGAGTGGGCATCAGTCCGAGCTTCGACACCGCAAGCCTGCCCGTCGCGGTCGACGACGCCGTCGTCACGACGCCGGGCAACAGCATCACCGTGCGGGTTCTCGGGAACGACTCCGATCCGAACGCGAAAGCACTCGACGTCGTCGGCGTGGAGTCGGCCGATGCGGTCGCCGAGGTGCCGAAGTCCGGCGACCGCATCACGTTCCGCGCGCCCGACGAAGAGGGCGACTACGCGGTGCTCTACACGATCCAGAACGAGGCCGGCCAGCAGGCATCCGCCTGGCTTCGAGTGCGCGTCGATGCGGCTGCGCCGCCGGTGCGCCCCGAAGCCGATGACACGGTGCTGAGCCTGACCGACATCCGGGGTAGAGACGAGGTGGCGGTCGATGTCATGCGGGGCGTCTTCTACGCCGAGGGCGATGTCGATGCGCTCGCGGTGACGCTCGTCGCGGGCTACGACACCACCGCGCAGATTCTGCCGAACGACCGGGTGCGTGTCGCCGTGCAGCAGAAGAGCCAGATCATTCCCTTCGTGGTCGCCAGGGCAGACGATCCCAGCGTGAACGCCATGGCGTTCATCCGGGTTCCCGGCCTCGAAGACGCGTTGCCCGAACTGCGCACGACGGCCAAGCCGCTGCAGGTGTCGAGCGGCGGCACCCTGCCGATCGACATCAACGACTATGTGGTCGCGGCCGGCGACAGGCGCGTGCGGCTGACAGACGAGGCCACGGTCAAGGCCAGCAATGCCGATGGAACGAACCTCGTCGTCGACGCCCAGAACCTCAGCTTCACGAGCCGCGACGGCTACTGGGGGCCAGCCTCACTGTCGTTCGAAGTGACAGACGGGTCGAGCTCCGACGACCCGAACGGCCGGCGGGCGGTGATCGTTCTGGCGATCACGGTCACGCCCCGAGACAATCAGCCCCCCGTCTTCTCGGGCGCCCAGCTCGCACTCCAGCCCGGAGACGAACGTGTGCTCGAGCTGCACGAGCTCACCAAGTACCCCTACCCCGCCGACGTCGGCCAGCTCGTCTACGCGATCAACTCGCAGCCCGGATCGGGGTTCTCGGCGTCTCTCTCGGGAACCCGGCTCACGGTCGCCGCGGCGGCGGATGCCCGGGTCGGCGGCACGTCGGAGTTCTCGGTGGGGGTGCGCGACACGGCGAACGAGGGCAAGGCGGGCGTGGTCAGACTCTCGGTCGTCACGTCGAACCGGCCTCTCGTGAGTCCCGGCGCCGACAGCCTGACGATCCGGCGCGGCGAGTCCGCCACCATCCCGGTGCTCGCGAACGACTCGGCGACCAACCCGTTCCCCGACGTGAACCTCACTGTCATCGGCGTGCAGGGTGCGGTGCCGACCGGCGTGCAGGTCACCCCGAGCGCCGACAAGAGCACGCTGTCGGTCTCCGTCTCGCCCCAGCTCGACCTCAAGGCGGCCGGACAGGTGACGATGCAGTACCAGGTGGCCGACGCCACGAGAGATCCGGCGCGCTTCACGTGGGGCACGGTCACCATCACGGTCGTCGACGCGCCAGACCAGCCGGCGCCGCCGGTTCTCACCGGCGCCGGTTTCGTGAACGGCCAACTGAGCGTCTCGGCGGTTCCCCTTCCCTACCCGAACGGGGCCCCCATCACCTCGTTTCTCATCCGCAGCGACGACAACGGCGGCTACTCCGCAGATTGCGGCGCCTCGGCGACGTGCCTGCTCAGCGACCTGCAGGCGGGCAAGAACTACACGTTCTACTCGATTGCGGTGAACCAGTATGGTCAGTCGGCGCCCAGCGCACTCAGCGCCCCGATGCGCAGCGACTACATTCCCGCGCCACCCCAGCAGGTCACTATCGCCCGCGAGCCCGCCGACGCGGCGCAGTCGAACGAGGGCTACCTGGTCGTCTCGTGGAAACCGATTGCAGATCCGACGCCCGGCAGCCCGGTGCAGCGCGTGCAGGTGCAGATCGGCGGAACGACGATCACCCCCGACCGATCGGCGACCTCGGTGCGCTTCCGGGGATCACCCGGAACCGAGTACACGGCCGAGGTGTGGGCCGAGAACGGCGCCGACACCCTCTACCCCGGGCAGATCCCGTGGAACCGGTCCACGTCGGGCGCGGTCACCGCGTCTGGTCGCCCCACGGCGACCGCGGTCACGGCGACGATCGTCGACAATGCCGGATCCGTTCGGGTCGACTGGTCGGCGTTCGGCGCGAACGGCGGATCGGCCGTGAGGTACTCAGTTGTGCGCTACGGGGCCGACTCCTCCGTGCCGAGTTGCGCCCAGGCATCCGGCACGCCCGGCGTCTCGCCCGGTGTCGTCCTCCCGAGCGCCGACGGCGACGTGGGATCCCGCTTCGTCTACGTGGTCTACGCCGACAACGGCTGGGGCTGCTCGTCGGCGCAGACCGGCGGCGTGCGCGTGCTGGTTCCCCCGGATCCGCCGACCGTGACCGTGAAGTACCAGGAGCCTGCCGACGGTCGCTACGGGGTGGCGGTCGAGTCTGCGGAGCCGGTGCTCCTGAAGAACACAGACGAGTCCGAGTACACAATCCAGGTATCGGGCGGCGGCGCGGTCACGAAGAATTCACCGCTCTCCGGGCCGGGGCCGTGGACGTTCACGTCGTGCATCACGAGCGACGGCACGACGCGCTGCAGCGAGGCCGCTGCGCCCTCCACCCCGCTGGTTCCCGTGAACGCGAACGCGTCGGTCGTCTCGTGCGTCGCCGGCCAGCCGGTGTCGGCCACCCTCGACAGCCCCGGCTCGGTCTCATGGACGTTCGAGTACTCGTTCAGGTCGTCCCTCGCCGGCATTCCCGGCGCGTGGTCGAGGTGGTCCGACGACCCCACAGCGCCAGCACTCGAGACGCTTGCAGACGGCCAGGAGGTCGTCGTGCGCACCATCGGCGATGGGGGAGACTTTACGAGCGGTATCGACCAGAACACGCTGCGGCAGCGAGGCAGTGCCAAGCTGTGCGGCTGATGGCGCCGGCAACGATGACACCAGGAGTGCGACCATGACCATGACCCGCGAACAGGCCGTCTGGTTCACCGATGTGTTCGACCGACTCGTCTCGAACGTCGAACGCGTCGTGTTCGGCAAGACCCACGTCGTGAAGCTGGCATTCGCGACCCTGCTCAGCGAGGGACACCTTCTGCTCGAGGATTTTCCGGGCACCGGAAAGACATCGCTGGCCCGCGCGATGGCGCAGACGGTGCAGGGAACGTCGAGCCGCATCCAGTTCACCCCCGACCTTCTTCCCGGCGACGTGACCGGAATGAGCATCTACGACCAGAAGCAGGGTGTCTTCGAGTTTCACCGGGGCCCGATCTTCGCGTCGATCGTGCTCGCCGACGAGATCAACCGGGCCAGCCCCAAGACCCAGTCCGCCCTTCTCGAGGTCATGGAGGAGGGCCGCGTCACGATCGACGGCGCCACCCACGGCGTCGGCAGGCCGTTCCTCGTCGTCGCGACGCAGAACCCCATCGAGCAGGCCGGAACGTACAGGCTGCCGGAGGCGCAGCTCGACCGCTTCATGATGAAGGCCTCGCTCGGCTACCCCGATCGCTCGTCGACGATCGCGATCCTCGAGGGCGCCGCGACGCGCACCCACGACAGCGTCATTCCCGCGGTCGCGACGAGCGCCAACATCGTCGAGATGTCCGACCTGGCCCGCACCGTGCACGTCAGTTCCGCCGTTCTCGACTATGTGGCCGACATCGTGGATGCGACGAGGAACGCCGTCGAGGTGCGTCTCGGCGCGAGCGTGCGCGGCGCCGTCGCCCTCGTGCGCACCTCGAAGACCTGGGCCGCGGCCCACGGCCGGCACTTCGTGACTCCCGACGATGTGAAGACGCTCGCCGAGAACGTGCTCGCGCACAGGCTGGTGCTCGACCCCGAGGCCGAGTTCGACGGGGTCACCGCCGCCAGTGTCATCGGGCAGATCCTCCTCGAGACTCCGCCACCCACCGACAGGGCGCAGTCGGCGTGAGCGACGACGCGCGGCGCACGAGGGCCGCCGGGGCCGACGGCCTCGGCAGGCGCGAGCGCCCGCGGCGCGAGGTGCGTGCGGGCCGAACGGCGTTCGGCCGCAGAACGGCGCGTCGCGCGCGCGCGCTCGCGGCATCCGGAACGACCGAGACGCAGCGCGCGGCTACGGGACTGACCGGCACCGGCGCCTACACCCGAACGCGCACGGCGTCGGGCGGCGCAGCTGTCGACGGCGCGCGGAGGGGCGCCCAGGTGCGCCTGTTCCGGGCCGTCCGCGCGGCGCGAGCCTCGCTCGAGCGCGCCTGGCGATGGACCTCTGCCACCCTGACGGGCCTCGGGCTGGCGATGGCGATCGTCGTCGTGGCCGGCGCGGCATTCGGCTACACGCTCGGGTGGATCGAGCTCGTCGCGGTGGCGTTCACCAGCTTCGCCCTTCTGCTTCTCGGGGTCTTCTTTCTGCTCGGCCGCAACTCCTACGACGTCGGCCTCTCGCTCGACCGCGACCGGGTGGTGGTCGGGGATGACGTGAATGCGACCCTTCTCGTGAACAACCCCACGCGGTTCCGTCTGCCGCCCGTGAAGAGCGAGGTGCCCGTCGGTCGTGGCCTCGCCGAGTTCTATCTCGGCAGCATCCCGCGGCAGGGGCGCACGACGAGGCAGTTCTCGGTGCCCACCTCGCGACGCGGGGTCGTTCGTCTCGGCCCGGTGCGAACCGTGCGGGCAGACCCGATCGGGCTCCTGCGCCGCGAGTACGTCTGGACCTCGCACCTTGACCTGTTCGTGCATCCCGTGACCGTTCCCATCCCCGCCACGAGCACCGGCCTCATCCGCGACCTCGAGGGCAATCCGACCCGTGACCTGACGAATTCCGACGTCTCGTTCCACGCGCTGCGCGAATACGCACCGGGCGACGATCGCCGGCATATCCACTGGAAGAGCACGGCCAGAACGGGCCAGCTCATGGTTCGGCAGTTCGAAGAGACGCGGCGCAGTCACCTGGTCATCGCGCTGTCGCTGGCCAGCGCCGACTACCACTCCGAAGAGGAGTTCGAGCTCGCCGTCAGCGTGGCCGGGTCGATCGGCATCCGCGCGATCCGGGATGCACGCGACGTGTCCGTGTTGGCCAGCGCCGAGCTGGCCAGCGCCGAACCGGCTGAATTCGCGCGCCGGGGCGTGAACACGCCCCGGCGGCTGAGTTCGCTCAGCAGGTCACGACTTCTCGACGACCTCGCACGCGTCGAGCACAGCCCTCGGGCATCCGCACTCACAGGACTCGCCCGGGGCATCGCAGACTCGGTGTCGGGGGCCTCCGTGGCGATCATCGTCTGCGGATCGGAGGCGACCGCTGCGCAGCTGCGCAGCGCGTCGGCCGCCTTTCCCCCCGGCGTCGAGGTGCTGGCCATCGTCTGCAATCCGGGAATCGTTCCGAGCCTGCGTCGCGTCGGAGAGCTGCGTGTCGTGACGATCGGGTATCTCGACGACGTTCAGAAAGCGCTCGCGAGGGCCGCGTCGTGAGGCGGGCGGCCCGGATCGACAGGCGCTCCGCCGCGGTCGACACCGCGTTCTTCGTGGCGCTGATGGGCATCGCGGCGTCGACCCTCTGGCCCATCTACCAGACGCCCCGCCTCATCGTTCTCGCGGGCGCGGCACTTGTGCTCGGCGTCGTCGTCGCCTGGGCGGGCGCGCAGTTCAGGTGGCCCGGCTACGTCGTCTTCGGCGCATCCATCGGCGTGTTCCTGGTCGTCGGCGTGGCGCTCGCGGTGCCGGGACGCGCGATCTTCGGGGTGCTGCCGAGTTTCGACGGCGTGCGTGACCTGGTCGTCGGCAGCGCCCTCGGGTTCAAGCGGCTCGTCACCGTCGACCTCCCCGTCGCCAGCTACCAGTCGCTGCTTGCGCCGGCGCTCGTGCTGTTGCTGGGCGGCACCGTGCTCGGGCTCTCGCTCGTGCTCAGAACGCGGCGGGGCGAGATCGCTCTGATCCTCCCCGTCGGGGTGGCGATCACGGCCCTCGCCCTCGGCCCCGAGGTGGCGTGGAATCCGTTCGCCACGTCGATCGCGTTCCTCGTCGTCGCGATCTCGTGGATGACCTGGCGCGCACGTCGGGCGAGACGTCGGGCGATCGCCCTTCTCGCGGGGCAGAATGAGGCCGATCCTCGGGCAGCCGACGTTGTTTCCGAACGGCGGCAGTCGGCGCGCCCGCTGATCGGGGCCGTCATCGTGCTGTCGATCGCCGTGCCGGCGGGCGTGTCGGCCGCCGGGGTCTTCGCGCCGCCGGGGCCGCGCGACGTGGTGAGGTCGGCCGTCGAGAGGCCCTTCGATCCTCGTGACTACGCGAGTCCGCTCAGCGGATTCCGTTCCTACTGGAGTGCCGAGGCCGCCGGAGCGCCGCTCTTCGAGATAGCCGGCATGCCCGACGGGGGGCGCATCCGCCTCGCCGCGCTCGACACCTACGACGGCGTCTTCTACAGCGTCGGCGATGCCGCCTCCGACAGCGACTCGGGCTTCTTCGCCCGGGTGCCGTCGACGATCGACAGAACGGGCGAGTCGGGGACGCCGTTGAGCGCGACGTTCGTCGTTGCGGAATACCGAGGAGTCTGGTTGCCGACGGTCGGCGATGTCGAGCGCGTGCGGTTCGGCGGATCGCGCGCGCAGCAGCTCGCCGGCGCGTACTACTACAACCGCACGACGAATACGGCCACCGTGCTGGGCGGACTGCGTGAGGGCGACACGGTCACGATCGACTCGATCGTGCCGCCCGCCCCCGACGGAGACGAGCTGCTCTCCGCGCGGCCGGGCAGTGCGTCCGTGCCGCAGCCGAGAGCCGTTCCCGAGGCGATCGCCACGGCTGTCGACCAAGACACCCAGGGCCTCGACGCCCCCGGTGAGAAGCTGGCGGCCGTCGTCGAGGCGATCCGGGCATCCGGGTACATCAGCCACGGCACCGACGCATCGCGGCCGTACAGCCGCTCGGGCCACGCCGCCGATCGGATCACCGAGCTCCTGACAGCGCCGCTGATGGTGGGCGACGCTGAGCAGTACGCCACGACCGTCGCCCTCATGGCCGACGAGCTGGGGTTTCCGGCGCGGGTCGTTCTGGGGTTCGCGCCCGCCCCGGGTGCCCGCACGGTGACCGGCTCCGACGTGTCGGCCTGGGCCGAGGTCGACCTCGCGGGATACGGGTGGGTCGCGCTCGACGCGACTCCCGAAGACCGGGCCATTCCCGAGACGCTGCCGGATGCGACGCAGCAGGTGTCGAGGCCGCAGGTCGTGATCCCGCCGCCGCCTGCGGCGGATGACACACCCATCGAGCCCAACCGGCCGGAGGCCGACGAGAAGGGCGCGCCCGACCCCGACACGTTCTGGCCGAGCGTGCTCGGAATCGTGCGCGTCGTCGGTGTCGTCGCGCTGGTGCTGCTGTTCGTGTGCGCGCCGGCGATTCTCGTGGCCTCGGCGAAGCTGGCGCGTCGGCGACGACGCCGGCGGCGCTCGGATGCCGCCTCCCGCATCGCCGCGGGCTGGCAGGAGCTCGTCGATGCGGGTCTCGACTACGGCTACCCCGTGCCGCCGACCGCGACCAGGCACGAAGCCGCGAGTGTGGTGGGCGGCGTCGACCTCGATGCTCTCGCCCGACGCGCGGATGCCGCGGTCTTCTCAGATGATCGGGTCGACCGGCGCGACGCCGACCGATACTGGTCTGATCTCACGCTCCTCCGTGCCTCCTGGGCGCGCACGCACACACGGTGGCAACGCGTCCGCGCCGCCGTGCGGGTCACATCCCTCGTCACGCCCAGAAGCACGTCCGACCGACGAGGAGCGCGTCGTGGCTGAGCCCGTGCTTCCTCCGTTTTCTGCCCGGTCGAGCGACGGGCTGTGGCACTCGCGGTCGCCGCGGATTCCGTTCATCGAGCCATGGCCCCGGGGGCACGAGCCGTGGCCCCGAGGGCACGAGCCGGTTGCGCCGGATGTCGCCAAATCGTTCGTTCTCGAGTTCAGCACGGGCGAGGTCGTCACGGTCGTGGGCTCGGGTCTCATCGGGCGCGCGCCCCAGAACACCCGCGGCGACACCACGCTGCAGCTGGTGAGTGTCGACGACCCGGCACGATCGGTGTCGAAGGTGCACGTGCGGTTCGAGGTCGACGCCGAGGGTCTGTGGATCGAGGATTGCGACTCGGGCAACGGCACGGCCATCGTGCCGCCCGGCCGGCCGGCCCTGCCGATCGCGCCGGGACAACGGCATCCGGCCGCACTCGGAGCCGTCGTTCGCATGGGACGCCAGTCGTTCATCGTGCGCTGATGCCGGCGCACCCACACGCTCTTGCGACGCGCCTGCTGGCCAAGCACCTCCCCGGGCGGCAGGATGGCCTTATGAGCACGAACAACGATCCCGACCGCGCCCCGCAGCACCCGGACGGCCCCGAGGCATCCGGCTGGACCAGGCCCGCGGAGAACATCGAGGCGGAGGCTCCCAACCCCTACGTCGTCCGCACCACCGTTCCTCCGATGAACCCGCACTCGACGGGCGCGCCGCTGGCTCAGCAGTACGCGAGCTCGCCAAGTGCGCCCGCCCCCTCCGCTTCGTCGGGCATCCCCGCTCCGCCCGCCCCCTCCGCTCCGTCGGGCATCCCCGGCGGCGAGATCTACTCGGCCGCGCCGACGCCCGTGCACATGACTCATTCCGCTCGGCCCGCTCAGCCCGGTCGGCGGGGCAACCGCCTCTTCGGCACGATCATCGCCCTGCTCGGAACGCTCGCGTTCGCCGTGGTCTACGCGGCCGTGGCGTCGATTTTCTTCGTCTTCAATCCGGCCGTCGACGACGCGGTGGCGACCCTGACGCGGTTTTTGGTCAATTTCGCGTTCATCGTTCCGGTCGTGTTCTTCGCGATCGCGTTCATCCTTCTCGTGCTGATCCTCAACCGCGCAGGCTGGTGGGCGTACATCACCGGCGGGTTCGTGGTTGCGGCCATCGTGTACGCGGGCTCGATCGTGGGGGCGTACCTCGCCGTCGAGGGCTGGTCCATGACGCCGGATGCGCTGGGCGAGTTCCTGCGCTCGCTCCTGATGGATCCGCTGCCCCTCACCGCCGCGATCGTCGCCCGCGAGGTCTCCGTCTGGACCGGAGCCTGGGTCGCATCCCGGGGCCGCAAGATGAAGGAACACAACCAGGCCGCCAAGGCCGACTACGACAAGACCGTGGCCGAAGCCCCCACGGCCCTGCCGCAGGGTACGCCGGCCTGGTAGCCCCGATGCGCGGCCGAGGTCTTCGCTACGGCCGATCGGCCTTCGCGACCGTGCTGTTCGTCGCGCTCGTCGTGGCGGGCTGGGGCTTCGTCAGCCTTCTGACCGAAACCGACGTGGTGGCCGACCGCGACGTCGGACCGATAGCCGTGCCCGTGTCGGTGGCGGTCGCCGCGGCCGCCGTCCTCCTCGCACTCGCGGCGCCGCGGTGGTCGAGGCTGACCACCGGACGCGTTGGCGCGCTGCTCGGCTCGTCGCTCGTTCTCGCCCTCGGAGCCGTCGCCGTGCAGCTGGCGACCCTGGGCATCCTGCAGTTCGTGGCGACGGGTCGGCCCACGGCGCTGCTGCTCGTCATTGCGGTTCAGGCGCCCACTCCGTACACCTGGGTGGTGATCGGGGCCGCATTCGTCTCGGCTGCAGGGCTGGGACTGCTCGCTGCGGGGCCGAGCCGGGCATCCTGGCCCTGGGAGAAGGACTGAACCCCGAACTCGCGATTTCGATCGCGTGAGAAGGGCGATCTCTGCTTGGATGGAATCCCGGGATTCGAACTGAGGAGCCCTCGATGCCAGACAACAGCCTTCCGCCTCTGCCCGAGGGCGCGTCCGCCATCCCTCCGGTTCCGCAGTTGCACCCGGCCCCGCCGTACCCCGGAGCACCGCGCTACGAGCCGCAGCCGAATGTCGCACCGCAGCCGAATGTCGCACCGCAGCCGCCGGCCCGTAAGTCGCGCACCGGACTCATCGTCGGCATCTCCATTGCGGCGGCCGTCGTCGTTGCGGGCGGAGCCGGGCTGGCCGTGGCAGGCGCGTCGATCTCGGCCAGCGTCGCGCCAGACACGCAGGTCGAGAGATTTCTGCAGAACCTCGTCGACGGCAGGGCCGAAGAAGCCCTCGCGGTGATGGGGGAGGAGCCGGTCGGTCTGCTCACCGACGAGGCGTACGCCGCCTCTGCCAATCACATCACCGCCTTCGCGGTCGCACAGCCGAAGACGACCGGGGACACGTCGACGGTCACGGCCGAGATCACCCAGGGCGGAACGAGCTATACGCAGCAGTTCGTGCTGAACAAGAGCGCAAAGTCGTTCGTCGTCTTCGACACCTGGCAGCTCGAGCCGTTGCCCCTCGGAGCGGTCGACGTGCAGGTGCAGGGGCCGCCCGGGCTGGCGCTCCAAATCGATGGCAACGCCGTCGATCTCGGGGGCGGCACGAGCCTGCGCGCCTTTCCGGGCGACTACGAGGTGGCGGTCGTCGACGAAGGCGAGCTCTTCGACGCAGAGCCCGCGACGGCGAATGTCGTCGGGCTGTCCGACGACGCGGCCGGCAGCGTCGCCACGGCGGCGGTCACGACGACGCTCACCGAGGCCGGCGCGGCGGCGGCACGGTCGGCGGTCGACGCCTACGTCGACGGATGCGTGGCGCAGCCGAGCCTGAAGCCCGACAACTGCGGGTTCGAGGCGCGCGCACAAGACGGCATCACGTATTCGAACATCCGCTGGTCGCTCACGGTGCGGCCTACGCTGTCGTTCGGCGGATGGGCGCAAGACGGGTGGACCGTCACCACCGAGACGGCCGGAACGGTCGACGTCGTGGCCGATTCCGTCGACGGCGCCGGTCGCCCCGGTTCGTCGGGAACGACCATCTCGAATTATCGGCCCGCGGGCGAGATCTCCATCGTCGATCAAGCAGTCGTCTTCACGCCGTCGCTCCTCTCGTTCTGAGCGTTCGGCCTCGCTTGACCGACGCTCCACTTCGGGCTAATATTGCTCGGGTGTGTGCATTCTTGCACGCCCACGGGCCGGCCCTCTCTGGGGCCAGCTCCCACGGCATACCCACCATCAAAAAATCTGCAGGCGTTCGCGTGCGCAGACGGTGGGTCCACAAGAACATCGGTGAAATCCCGCTCGTCGGGTGCCGCCGATTGCTACGCGAAAGCAAGCTGTCACCGTGCAGTAGAAAATAGGAGAAGTAGTGCCAACCATTCAGCAGTTGGTCCGCAAGGGCCGAACTCCGAAGGTCACCAAGACCAAGACGCCTGCCCTGAAGGCCAACCCGCAACAGCGCGGCGTCTGCACCCGCGTCTACACGACCACGCCCAAGAAGCCCAACTCGGCTCTGCGCAAGGTCGCCCGCGTCAAGCTGTCCAACGGCACCGAGGTCACCGCGTACATTCCCGGTGAGGGCCACAACCTGCAAGAGCACTCGATGGTGCTCGTGCGTGGCGGTCGTGTCAAAGACCTGCCCGGTGTCCGCTACAAGATCGTCCGCGGCGCACTGGACACCCAGGCCGTCAAGGGCCGCAAGCAAGCCCGTAGCCTCTACGGCGCGAAGAAGGACAAGAAGTAATGCCTCGTAAAGGACCAGCACCGAAGCGTCCCGTCATCGCGGACCCGGTCTACGGAGCCCCCATCGTCAGCCAGCTCGTCAACAAGATCCTTCTTGATGGCAAGAAGGGCCTTGCCGAGCGCATCGTCTACGACGCACTCGAAGGAGTCGCAGCCAAGAACGGGGCCGACGCCGTCGTCACGCTGAAGAAGGCGCTCGACAACGTGCGTCCCACGCTCGAGGTGCGTTCGCGCCGCGTCGGCGGATCGACCTACCAGGTTCCCGTCGAGGTCAAGCCGCACCGCGCCAACACCCTCGCCCTCCGCTGGCTCACGAGCTACGCGAAGAGCCGTCGCGAGAAGACGATGACCGAGCGTCTCACGAACGAGATCCTCGACGCATCCAACGGCCTCGGTGCCGCGGTCAAGCGCCGCGAAGACACCCACAAGATGGCCGAGTCGAACAAGGCATTCGCTCACTACCGCTGGTAGGACGCTGGAGCTGGGAGCAATCGCGCCAGCGATTGCGTGACGCCAGTCCCGAGGGAGCCTGCGATCGAGGTCAAGAGCTCCCTCGCCCGATCCTGTTAATGCATTTGTTCGAGAACACCCCTTAGTAAACAACCGGAGGCAATCTGTGGCACAGGACGTGCTCACCGACCTGAACAAGGTCCGCAACATCGGCATCATGGCTCACATCGATGCGGGAAAGACCACCACCACCGAGCGCATCCTGTTCTACACGGGTGTCAATCACAAGATCGGTGAAACACACGACGGCGCGTCGACGACCGACTGGATGGAGCAGGAGCAGGAGCGTGGCATCACGATCACCTCCGCCGCCGTCACCTGCTTCTGGGACAAGAACCAGATCAATATCATCGACACCCCGGGTCACGTCGACTTCACCGTCGAGGTGGAGCGTTCGCTGCGCGTACTCGATGGAGCTGTCGCCGTGTTCGACGGCAAAGAGGGTGTCGAGCCCCAGTCCGAGACGGTCTGGCGCCAGGCCGACAAGTACGAGGTTCCCCGCATCTGCTTCATCAACAAGATGGACAAGCTCGGAGCCGACTTCTACTTCACAGTCGACACCATCATCAACAAGCTCGGCGCGAAGCCCCTGGTCATCCAGCTGCCCATCGGCGCCGAGGCGGGCTTCATCGGTGTCGTCGACCTCGTCGAGATGCGCGCGCTCGTGTGGCCTTCCGACTCCAAGGGTGACGTCACCATGGGAGCCAAGTACGAGGTGCAGGAGATTCCGGCCGACCTGAAGGACAAGGCCGACGAGTATCGCCAGCTGCTCCTCGAGACCGTAGCCGAGACCGACGACGCGCTGCTCGAGAAGTTCTTCGCGGGTGACGAACTGACGGTCGCCGAGATCAAGGCGGGCATTCGCAAGCTGACGGTCGCCAGCGAGATCTACCCCGTGCTCTGTGGTTCCGCGTTCAAGAACCGCGGCGTACAGCCGATGCTCGATGCGGTCGTCGACTACCTGCCGAGCCCGCTCGACGTGCCCGCGACGGTGGGAACGGACCCGCGCGACGAGGAGGTCGCTGTGGAGCGTCACCCCGACTCGTCCGAGCCGTTCGCCGCCCTCGCGTTCAAGGTCGCTGTGCACCCGTTCTTCGGTCGTCTGACGTTCATCCGCGTCTACTCGGGTCGTCTCGACTCCGGTGGACAGGTCACGAACTCGACCAAGAGCAAGAAAGAGCGCATCGGCAAGATCTTCCAGATGCACGCCAACAAGGAGATCCCCGTCGAGAGTGTGACCGCCGGCCACATCTACGCGGTCATCGGCCTGAAGGGCACGACTACGGGAGACACGCTCAGCGACTCGAACAACCAGATTGTTCTCGAGTCGATGACGTTCCCGGAGCCGGTCATCGAGGTCGCGATCGAGCCGAAGACGAAGGCCGACCAGGAGAAGCTGGGTGTCGCCATCCAGAAGCTCGCTGAAGAAGACCCGACATTCCGAACCGAGCAGAACCAGGACACGGGCCAGACGGTCATCAAGGGAATGGGCGAGCTCCACCTCGACATCCTCGTCGATCGTATGAAGCGCGAGTTCAACGTCGAGGCCAACGTGGGCAAGCCCCAGGTCGCGTACCGCGAGACGATCCGTCGCGTCGTTCCGAAGCACGACTACACGCACAAGAAGCAGACCGGTGGTTCGGGTCAGTTCGCCAAGGTGCAGATTTCGATCGAGCCCATGGAGGTGACCGCGGAGAAGAGCTACGAGTTCGAGAACAAGGTCACCGGTGGTCGCGTTCCGCGCGAGTACATCCCCTCGGTCGACGCGGGAATCCAGGATGCCCTGCAGGTCGGCGTTCTCGCCGGTTACCCCATGGTGGGTGTCAGGGCGGCCCTGCTCGATGGCCAGTTCCACGACGTCGACTCGTCTGAGATGGCGTTCAAGATCGCTGGTTCGATGGCATTCAAGGAGGCGGCCCGCAAGGCGGATCCCGTCATCCTCGAGCCGTTGATGGCAGTCGAGGTGCGCACCCCTGAGGAATACATGGGCGACGTCATCGGCGACCTCAACTCGCGTCGTGGCCAGATCCAGTCCATGGAGGACGCGACCGGCATCAAGGTCATCCGTGCCCATGTTCCGCTTTCGGAGATGTTCGGCTACATCGGTGACCTGAGGTCTAAGACCTCGGGCCGTGCGGTGTACTCGATGACCTTCGACAGCTACGCCGAGGTCCCGAAGGCTGTCGCCGAAGAGATCATCAACAAAAACAAGGGCGAATAGTCCTGTATCGTGTTCCGGTGCTCAATATTGTTGCGAGCACCGGAGCGCGTAACATCAATACACAAACACCCCCGCTCTTCACCCGGTAGATTTCTGTCCGGATGCGGAGCAAGAGAGTCCTGAGGAGGACCCAGTGGCCAAGGCCAAGTTCGAGCGGACCAAGCCGCACGTAAACATCGGAACGATCGGTCACGTCGACCACGGAAAGACCACGCTGACTGCAGCGATCTCCAAGGTCCTTGCCGACAAGTTCCCGTCCAAGACCAACGTTCAGCGCGACTTCGCGTCGATCGACTCCGCTCCCGAAGAGCGCCAGCGCGGCATCACGATCAACATCTCGCACGTCGAGTACGAGACCGAGAAGCGTCACTACGCCCACGTCGACGCCCCGGGTCACGCCGACTACATCAAGAACATGATCACCGGTGCCGCGCAGATGGATGGCGCGATCCTCGTGGTCGCCGCCACCGACGGCCCGATGGCCCAGACCCGCGAGCACGTTCTGCTCGCCAAGCAGGTCGGCGTTCCCTACCTGCTGGTCGCGCTCAACAAGTCCGACATGGTCGACGACGAAGAGATCCTCGAGCTCGTCGAGCTCGAGGTTCGCGAGCTGCTCTCCAGCCAGGATTTCGACGGCGACAACGCTCCGGTCGTTCGCGTCTCGGGCCTCAAGGCTCTCGAGGGCGACGAGAAGTGGGTCGACTCGATCCTCGAGCTCATGCAGGCCGTCGACGACTCCATCCCCGAGCCGGTCCGCGACAAGGACAAGCCCTTCCTCATGCCCGTAGAAGACGTCTTCACGATCACCGGTCGTGGAACCGTCGTCACGGGTCGCGCCGAGCGCGGAACCCTCGCCATCAACTCCGAGGTCGAGATCGTCGGCATCCGCCCGACGGTCAAGACCACGGTCACGGGTATCGAGATGTTCCACAAGCAGCTCGACGAGGCATGGGCCGGCGAGAACTGTGGTCTGCTTCTTCGCGGCACCAAGCGCGAAGACGTCGAGCGCGGCCAGGTCATCGTCAAGCCGGGTTCGGTCACGCCGCACACCGGTTTCGATGGAACCGCCTACATCCTGTCGAAGGACGAGGGTGGTCGTCACAACCCGTTCTACACGAACTACCGCCCGCAGTTCTACTTCCGCACCACCGACGTGACCGGCGTCATCACCCTCCCCGAGGGCACCGAGATGGTCATGCCCGGCGACACGACTGACATCAGCGTCGAGCTGATCCAGCCCATCGCCATGGAAGAGGGCCTCGGCTTCGCGATCCGTGAGGGTGGCCGCACCGTCGGCGCCGGCACCGTCACGAAGATCACCAAGTAGTCGTTCTTCACTTCTCACCATTCAGCAGGACCTCACCCTCGGGTGGGGTCCTGCTGGCGTTAACCCCCCGTTCGATCGACGTAACGGGTGCGACTCAGAGTAGACGGATGGGCTATTCCAGAGCACAATGGTCGCGACGCCCCGCGCAAGGGGGCCCGATCACAGGAGAATCATGGGACTCGAGGACATCACCAAAAAGGCGCAGGACTTCCTGGGCGACTCCACGGTTAAGGATGCGCTGAAGAGCGAGCAGGCCGAGGACATCAGCGACAAGCTGCTCGACGGTGTGGCGGGCGCCGTCAACAAGGTCACCGGCGACAAGTTCGAAGAACAGGTCGAGGGTGCACGAGCCGCTGCAGACAAGGCCGTCGGCACTGAGTAATACGTGCTCAGCACGCACGGGCGCCTCATTCGATATCGAATGAGGCGCTTCTCGCGTGTGCGGGCGCTGTCAAGCCCATCACGCCGATGACGCGGAGCACGCGACTCGGCTTCACAATGGACGCATGGTCAGGCTGAGGCGAAGCAACTCCGCAGGTGCCGGACTGCATCGCGTCCGAGCCGGGCGAGGATTCTCGTATCGGAATGCAGACGGCTCCGTCGTCGCCGACACGGAGTTGCGTCGCCGCATCGAGGGTCTCGCTATTCCGCCCGCGTGGGCCGATGTCTGGATCGCGCCCTACGCCAATGGCCACATCCAGGCCACCGGCATCGACGCGGCCGGGCGGCGCCAGTACATCTATCACCCGACATGGCGAGAGCAGAAGGATCGAATCAAGTTCGACAGAGCGCTCGCCCTCGCCGAGTCCCTGCCGACCGCACGGCGGGCGGTCACGATCGACCTCCGAAGCGAGAAGCCCACGAGGGAACGCGCGTTGGCCGCCGCATTCCGGATGCTCGACACCGGGTCGTTGCGAGTCGGCAGCGAACGATACGCCGAGTCGAACGGCAGCCACGGGCTGTCGACGCTGCTCGGGGCCCACGCGCGGGTCAGCGGCGACATCGTGCACCTGGCCTTTCCCGCCAAGAGCGGGCAGGCGTGGGAGAGCGACATCAGGGACGCCGACCTCGCCGCGGTCATCAGGGCGCTGAAGCATCGCGGGCCGCGCGCGAGGTTGCTGGCCTGGCGTGCCGGTGCCGGCCACTGGCATCCGGTCGCCGCCGACGAGATCAACGCCTACGTGCGCGAGAAGACAGGCGGCCAGTTCACGGCGAAGGACTTTCGCACGCTGCACGGCACTGTTGCCGCCGCCGTGAGCCTGGCGAAGCACGGCCCTGAACAGCGCAGCACAGCTCGATCGCGTGCGCTCGCACAGGCCATGCGCGATGCCGCCGAGGTGCTCGGAAACACGCCCTCGATAGCGAAGAAGAGTTACGTCGATCCTCGCATCGTCGACCACTACATGGAGGGGACGACCATCGACGCGGCCCGCCTCACCTCGGCCGAATCGGAGCTGCGAGCATTGCTCTTCGAGTAGCCGGCCCCCCGACGAAGCTTGGCCGGCGGCGCGACACGCCCAACGCGACACGCCCGGGTTGCACGATGCTCGTTGTGTGTGGCAAACTCGTCTAGTTCAACATTTTCGTGCCGCCCTGCGTGCGCGAAATCACTGCCAGGCAGTGCACAGCTAGCCCACTGGGTCGTCACGATCCGAGGTCGAGAGCTGGGCCGCGGGTAGCAGAACACACTTCAATCCCAGTCTTACGCGCTACAGGTTCGCCCTGTGTGCGGGGCAGACGGGTTGGGTCCGCGAGGACATTGACAGAAGAACAGTGGTGCGACCGACTGCGGGCGTATCGAGCTCGGGTCGCAAGGCCCGCGCAAGCAAGCGCGTCCAATGCTGCCTCCAGGCGGTACGACGCAAGACAAGAGAGTGAGTCACACATGGCGGGACAGAAGATCCGCATTCGACTTAAGTCGTACGACCACGAGGTCATCGACTCCTCGGCGCGCAAGATCGTCGACACGGTGACCCGCGCGGGTGCGACCGTCGTCGGTCCGGTACCGCTGCCGACCGAGAAGAACGTGATCGCAGTGATCCGTTCGCCCCACAAGTACAAAGACAGCCGCGAGCACTTCGAAATGCGCACGCACAAGCGTCTGATCGACATCATCGATCCCACGCCCAAGGCCGTCGACTCGCTGATGCGTCTCGACCTGCCGGCTGACGTCAACATCGAGATCAAGCTCTAAGCGGGGGGCTGAACACTATGTCTATCCCTACACAGTCTCTCCCGACCAAGACCAGCAAGGGTCTGCTCGGCAAGAAGCTCGGCATGACCCAGGTCTGGGACGAGAACAACCGTCTCATCCCCGTGACCGTCGTCGAGATCACGCCGAACGTGGTCACCCAGGTTCGTTCCGTCGAGCGTGACGGTTACGTCGCCGTGCAGATCGCGGCCGGCCAGATCGACCCGCGCAAGGTGAACAAGCCGGCCACGGGTCACTTCGACGCCGCCGGCGTCACGCCCCGTCGTCACATCACCGAGATCCGCACCGCGGATGCGGCCGACTACACCGTGGGCCAGGAGCTCACCGTCGACGCCGTGTTCGAAGCCGGCAAGAAGGTCGACGTCGTCGGCACGTCCAAGGGCAAGGGTTTCGCCGGTGTCATGAAGCGTCACAACTTCCGAGGCGACAACGCCTCGCACGGTGCTCACCGCAACCACCGCAAGCCCGGTTCCATCGGCGCATCCTCGACCCCGTCGCGCGTCTTCAAGGGCATGCGCATGGCCGGTCGCATGGGTGGAGAGCGCGTCACCGTGCTCAACCTCGCCGTGCACTCCATCGACGCCGAGAAGAACGTCATCCTCATCAAGGGTGCCGTTCCCGGAGCGCGTGGCCGTCTCGTTTTCGTCCGTACCGCAGTGAAGGGGGCCTAGTCCATGGCTACCGCAACTACCTCGGTCGACGTCGTCGACTCGACAGGCAAGAAGGCCGGCTCGGTCGACCTTCCCGCCGAGCTGTTCGACGTCCAGACCAATGTCCCGCTGATCCACCAGGTCGTCGTCGCCCAGCTCGCCGCCGCCCGCCAGGGAACCCACAAGACCAAGCGTCGTGGTGAAGTCTCCGGCGCCGGTCGCAAGCCGTTCAAGCAGAAGGGAACCGGTCGCGCCCGCCAGGGCTCGATCCGCGCGCCCCAGATGACCGGTGGTGGCATCGTGCACGGACCGACCCCGCGCAGCTACGACCAGCGCACCCCCAAGAAGATGATCGCCGCCGCTCTCCTCGGTTCGCTGTCCGACCGCGCACGCGGTGGACGCGTTCACGTCGTCGAGTCGCTCGCCCAGGGCGACACGCCGTCGACCAAGGGCGTTCTCGAGTTGCTGAGCCAGGTCGCCACCTCGAAGCACGTTCTGATCGTGCTCGAGCGCGGCGATGTGCTGAGCGAGAAGAGCGTTCGAAACATCCCGACCGTGCACGTGCTGCCGGCCGACCAGCTGAACGCCTACGACGTGCTCGTCTCCGACGACATCATCTTCACCAGGGCTTCGTTCGACGCGTTCGTCGCAGCCAAGACGAAGAGCACCGAGCAGGCGACTGACCTGACTAACGAAGGGGCATAAGCATGAGCAACGCCGCATTCAACAAAGACCCCCGCGACATCATTCTTTCGCCGGTCGTCTCCGAGAAGAGCTACGGCCTGATCGACGAGGGCAAGTACACGTTCATCGTCGACCCCCGCTCGAACAAGACCGAGATCAAGCTCGCCATCGAGAAGATCTTCGCGGTCGAGGTCGCGTCGATCAACACGCTCAACCGTGTCGGCAAGACCCGTCGAACCAAGTTCGGCATCGGCAAGCGCAAAGACACCAAGCGCGCCATCGTCACGCTCAAATCCGGCACCATCGACATCTTCACCGCTGTCGGCTAGGGCCAGAGGGATATAGAAATGGCTATTCGCAAGTACAAGCCCACCACCCCGGGTCGTCGCGGTTCGTCCGTCGCCGACTTCGCGGAGATCACCCGGTCGACTCCCGAGAAGTCGCTTCTGCGTCCGCTCTCGAAGACCGGTGGACGAAACAACGCCGGCCGCATCACGACGCGTCACATCGGTGGTGGTCACAAGCGCCAGTACCGCGTGATCGACTTCCGTCGCAATGACAAAGATGGCGTGAACGCCAAGGTCGCTCACATCGAGTACGACCCCAACCGCACCGCGCGCATCGCTCTGCTGCACTACCTCGACGGAACCAAGCGCTACATCCTGGCTCCGAACAAGCTGTCGCAGGGTGACGTCATCGAGTCGGGCGCGTCCGCCGACATCAAGCCCGGCAACAACCTGCCGCTCAAGAACATCCCCACGGGTACCGTCATCCACGCGATCGAGCTGAAGCCGGGCGGCGGTGCCAAGATGGCCCGCTCCGCCGGAGCCTCGGTGCGACTCGTCGCCAAAGACGGCCCCTACGCGCAGCTTCGTCTCCCGAGCGGCGAGATCCGCAACGTGGATGCCCGCTGCCGCGCCACGATCGGCGAGGTCGGCAACGCCGAGCAGTCGAACATCAACTGGGGAAAGGCCGGCCGCATGCGTTGGAAGGGCGTTCGCCCGACCGTGCGTGGTGTCGCCATGAACCCGGTCGACCACCCGCACGGTGGTGGTGAAGGAAAGACCTCCGGTGGACGTCATCCTGTGAGCCCCTGGGGCCATAAGGAAGGCCGCACCCGGCACATCAACAAGGAAAGCGACAAGCTCATCGTTCGTCGCCGAACCGTCGGCAAGAAGCGTAAGTAGGAGTTGTAGAAGATGCCACGCAGTCTCAAGAAGGGCCCCTTCGTTGACGACCACCTGTATCGCAAGGTTGTCACCCAGAACGAAGCCGGTTCCAAGAACGTCATCAAGACCTGGTCGCGCCGATCGATGATCATCCCGGCGTTCCTCGGACACACGATCGCCGTGCACGACGGTCGCAAGCACATCCCGGTGTTCGTCACCGAAACCATGGTTGGGCACAAGCTCGGAGAGTTTGCTCCCACCCGCACCTTCCGTGGTCACGTGAAGGACGACAAGAAGGGCCGTCGCCGCTAACGCGGTGGCGAAAGGAGGAGAGAAATGGTGGAGTCAATCGCACGTGTGCGACACATCCGCGTCACCCCCATGAAGGCTCGTCGCGTCGTCAACATGATCCGCGGCAAGCAGGCAGTCGAAGCGCTGGCGATCCTGAAGTTCGCCCCCCAGGGTGCGTCCGACCCGGTCTTCAAGCTCGTCGCGTCCGCAATGGCGAACGCCCGGGTCAAGGCCGACGCATCGAACAGCTACCTCGACGAGCAAGACCTGTTCGTCTCGGCCGCGTTCGTCGACGAGGGAACGACCCTCAAGCGTTTCCAGCCCCGTGCACAGGGCCGCGCGTTTCAGATCCTGAAGCGCACGAGCCACATCACGATCGTGCTGAACACGCCCGACGAGGCAGCAGTGGCAACGACCACGAAGAAGGCAGGTAAGAAGTAATGGGACAGAAAGTAAACCCGTACGGCTTCCGTCTCGGTATCACCACCGACCACGTGTCGCGTTGGTTCTCCGACTCGACGAAGCCGGGGCAGCGCTACGCGGACTTCGTTGCAGAAGACGTCAAGATCCGCAAGCTGCTCAGCACCTCGCTCGATCGTGCCGGCGTCGCCCGCATCGAGATCGAGCGCACCCGTGACCGTGTTCGCGTCGACATCCACACGGCCCGCCCGGGCATCGTGATCGGTCGTCGTGGAGCCGAGGCCGAGCGCATCCGCACCGACCTCGAGAAGCTCACCGGCAAGCAGATCCAGCTCAACATCCTCGAGGTCAAGAACCCCGAGGCCGAGGCCCAGCTCGTGGCACAGGGAATCGCGGAGCAGCTCACCGCTCGCGTCGCCTTCCGTCGTGCGATGCGCAAGGGAATGCAGGGCGCCCAGCGCACCGGCTCGGTCAAGGGTGTGCGTATCCAGGTCTCCGGCCGCCTCGGCGGCTCCGAGATGAGCCGTTCGGAGTTATACCGCGAGGGTCGTGTGCCGCTGCACACCCTTCGTGCGAACATCGACTACGGCTTCTACGAGGCGAAGACCACCTTCGGTCGCATCGGCGTGAAGGTCTGGATCTACAAGGGTGACATCACCAACAAGGAGCTTGCTCGCGAGCAGGCCAACCAGAAGTCGACGCGTCCCGACCGTCGTGACGACCGCCGCGATGGCGACCGTCCCCGTCGTGGTGCTGCCGGCACGAATTCAGGCACTGGCGCCTCCGCCCCCAAGGCAGAGGCTCCCGTTGCAGCAGGAGTTGAGGCATAACCATGTTGATTCCACGCAGAGTCAAGCACCGTAAGCAGCACCACCCCGGACGCAGTGGTCACGCCACCGGCGGAACGACGGTGAGCTTCGGCGAGTACGGCATCCAGGCCCTTACCCCTGCATACGTGACGAACCGCCAGATCGAGTCCGCTCGTATCGCGATGACCCGTCACATCAAGCGAGGCGGAAAGGTGTGGATCAACATCTACCCCGACCGCCCGCTCACCAAGAAGCCCGCCGAAACCCGCATGGGTTCCGGTAAGGGTTCACCCGAGTGGTGGATTGCGAACGTCAAGCCGGGTCGCGTGCTCTTCGAGCTCAGCGGCGTCAGCGACACGATCGCACGCGAAGCCCTCACCCGGGCCATCCACAAGCTGCCGCTCAAGGCACGCATCATCAAGCGCGAGGAGGGCGACGCATAATGGCGATCGGTTCCAAGGAGCTCGCCCCCGTCGAGCTCGACACATTCGAAGACGCCCGCCTGGTCGAAGAGCTGCGGAAGGCGAAGGAAGAACTGTTCAACCTTCGCTTCCAGTCGGCTACCGGCCAGCTCGAGAGCCACGGACGCCTGCGTGCCGTGAAGCGCGATATCTCGCGCATCTACACGATCATCCGTGAGCGCGAGCTGGGCATTCGTGCCACGCCCGCCCCGGTCGCCGTGGCTCCCAAGGCAGAGAAGAAAAGCAAGGCCAAGAAGGATGCGACCGCTTCGGCGGACGCCCCGGCCGCTGAGGCTGAGGAGGCCAAGTAATGGCAACGGTTAACGATTCGGCTGCAACGCCGGCCGATGAGACGACGGCAGCCCCCCGCGGCTACCGCAAGTCCCGTCGTGGGTACGTCACGAGCGACAAGATGGAGAAGACCATCGTCGTCGAGGTCGAAGACCGCGTGAAGCACCCCCTGTACGGCAAGGTCATCCGCCGCACGTCCAAGGTCAAGGTCCACGACGAGGCGAACTCCGCCGGCATCGGCGACCTCGTTCTCATCAGCGAGACCCGTCCCCTCAGCGCATCCAAGCGCTGGCGCCTGGTCGAGATCCTCGAGAAGGCCAAGTAGGCCTCGCGCTTACTTCGCCTAAGGAAGAGTAGAAAATGCTGCAGCAGGAATCCAGAGTCAAGGTCGCCGACAACACCGGCGCGAAGGAGCTCCTCACGATCCGCGTTCTCGGTGGCTCAGGCCGCCGGTACGCCGGTCTCGGTGACGTCATCGTCGCCACCGTCAAAGACGCGATCCCCGGCGGAAACGTCAAGAAGGGCGATGTGGTCAAGGCCGTCATCGTTCGCGTGAAGAAGCAGACCCGTCGTCCCGACGGTTCGTACATCAAGTTCGATGAGAACGCCGCAGTGATCTTGAAGACCGACGGTGACCCTCGCGGTACCCGCATCTTCGGCCCGGTTGGCCGCGAGCTTCGCGACAAGAAGTTCATGAAGATCATCTCGCTGGCGCCGGAGGTTATCTAAGTCATGGCAAACATCAAGAAGGGTGACCTCGTACAGGTCATCACGGGCGCGACCCAGGCCCGCGGCGGCGATCGCGGCAAGCAGGGCCGTGTTCTCGAGGTGCTCGTCGAGAAGAACCGCGTCGTCGTCGAGGGCGTGAACTTCATCACGAAGCACGTGCGCGTCGGACAGACGCAGCGCGGCACGAAGACCGGCGGCATCGAGACCCACGAGGCGCCGATCCACGTGTCGAACGTCGCGATCGTCGATCCCGAGTCGAAGAAGCCGACCCGCGTCGGCTTCCGCACCGAACAGGTAACGAAAGACGGCGTCACCAAGACCGTTCGCATCCGTTACGCGAAGAAGTCAGGAAAGGACCTGTAATGACTGATACTGCAGTGGTGTCTGGCACCGAGTCCGTTTCTCGGCCCCAGCCCCGTCTCAAGCAGAAGTACCGCTCCGAGATCTCGAAGCAGCTCCAGGAGGATTTCGGCTTCACGAACGTGCACCAGGTGCCCGGGCTCGTGAAGATCGTGGTCAACACCGGTGTCGGCGAGGCAGCCCGCGACGGCAAGATCATGGATGGGGCCGTCAAGGACCTCACCGCGATCACCGGCCAGAAGCCGCAGGTCACCCTCGCCCGCAAGTCGATCGCCCAGTTCAAGCTGCGCGAGGGCCAGCCCATCGGTGCACACGTCACGCTCCGTGGTGATCGCGCCTGGGAATTCCTCGACCGACTGCTGTCGCTCGCCCTTCCCCGCATCCGCGACTTCCGTGGGCTCAGCGACAAGCAGTTCGACGGTCGTGGAAACTACACGTTCGGTCTGACCGAGCAGTCGATGTTCCACGAGATCGACCAAGACAAGATCGACCGCGTTCGTGGTTTCGACATCACCGTCGTCACGACCGCCAAGACCGATGACGAGGGTCGCGCCCTGCTGAAGGCGCTCGGCTTCCCGTTCCGCAACGCGGAGAACACTCCCGCATAGTCTCGTCCCGCGCGGTCCTCGACCGCGTGGGATAAGCTTTGTTGTTTGCCGTTTCGCCTGGGCCGTTCTTCGCGACCCGGGCGTCACGCATGCAATGAAAGGCTCCGCAGGTTCTCGCGGAGTTCACCACCAAAGGTCGGCATCCTCGTAAAGGGTGTCGAAACCAGGCGAAAGGCACAACACAATGACAATGACAGATCCGGTCGCAGACATGCTGACCAGACTGCGCAACGCGAACTCGGCATATCACGACACCGTGTCCATGCCGCACTCGAAGCTCAAGTCCCACATCGCAGACATCCTCAAGGCAGAAGGCTACATCTCGGCGTGGGACGTTGCAGACGCAGAGGTCGGCAAGACCCTGACGCTCTCGCTCAAGTTCGGACCGAACCGCGAACGCTCCATCGCGGGCATCAAGCGCGTCTCGAAGCCGGGCCTCCGGGTCTACGCGAAGTCGACGGAGATCCCTACAGTTCTCGGTGGGCTCGGCGTTGCGATCCTCTCAACTTCCTCCGGTCTGCTCACCGACCGCCAGGCATCCAAGAAGGGCGTAGGTGGGGAAGTCCTCGCCTACGTGTGGTGATCACCGATGTCACGTATTGGACGACTTCCCATTGAGATCCCCGCGGGGGTCGAAGTGAAGATCGACGGCCAGGCCGTCGCCGTCAAGGGACCGAAGGGCGAGCTCGCGCTCACCGTTGCAAGTCCCATCGAGGTCAAGATCGAGGATGGCCAGGTTCTGGTCAGCCGTCCCGACGACGAGCGCACCTCGCGTTCGCTGCACGGTCTGACCCGTACCCTGATCGCCAACCAGATCATCGGTGTCACCGAGGGCTACTCCAAGAGCCTCGAGGTCGTCGGAACCGGTTACCGCGTCGCTGTCAAGGGCGCGGGCGTCGAGTTCGCACTCGGCTACTCGCACCCGATCACCGTCGAGCCGCCCGCGGGCATCAGCTTCTCGGTCGAGGGCGTCAACAAGCTCACGGTCACCGGAATCGACAAGCAGGCCGTCGGTGAGGTTGCCGCAAACATTCGTAAGTTGCGCAAGCCCGAGCCCTACAAGGGCAAGGGTGTGCGTTACGCCGGCGAGGTCGTTCGCCGCAAGGCCGGAAAGAGTGGTAAGTAACCATGGGTCTCGGAACTAGAGGAAAGAGCAAGGCTGCCGCGCGTTCGCGCCGGCACGACCGTCTCCGCAAGAAGGTCGAGGGCACCGCCCTCCGCCCCCGTCTCGTCGTGACTCGATCGGCTCGCCACGTCTTCGTGCAGGTCGTCGATGATGCCCTGGGTCACACCCTGGCCTCGGCATCGACCCTCGAGGTCGATCTGCGATCGTTCGATGGCGACAAGACCGCCAAGGCACGCAAGGTCGGCGAACTCGTCGCCGAGCGCGCGAAGTCAGCCGGCATCGACGCAGTCGTCTTCGACCGCGGCGGAAACCGCTACGCAGGACGCGTTGCGGCTATCGCCGAGGGCGCTCGTGAAGGTGGGCTGAACCTGTGAGCACCGAAAACACTACGAAGGAGAACGCTGTGGCTGTTGAAGCCCCGGTAGAGACCGCCGCATCCACGGAGGCAAACCAGACCGAGCCCCGCGAGGCTCGTCGCGGAGGCCGTGAGCGCAACCCGAATCGCGGTGACCGCGGAAGCCGCGACGCCGAGAAGAGCCAGTTCCTCGAGCGCGTCGTCACGATCAACCGCGTGTCCAAGGTCGTCAAGGGTGGTCGTCGCTTCAGCTTCACCGCGCTCGTCGTCGTCGGAGACGGCAACGGACTCGTCGGCGTCGGCTACGGCAAGGCCCGCGAGGTTCCCACCGCCATCTCCAAGGGCGTCGAAGAGGCCAAGAAGAACTTCTTCCGCGTTCCCCGCGTCGGCAACACCATTCCGCACCCGGTTCAGGGAGAGGCCGCCGCAGGCGTCGTTCTTCTTCGTCCCGCGGCCGCCGGTACCGGTGTTATCGCCGGTGGTCCCGTCCGCGCCGTGCTCGAGTGCGCCGGCATCCACGACGTCCTTTCGAAGTCGCTCGGTTCGTCGAACACGATCAACATCGTGCACGCGACCGTCGAGGCCCTGAAGATGCTCGAGGAGCCCCGTGCCGTCGCCGCACGTCGTGGTCTTTCCTACGAAGACGTGGCCCCCGCCCGTCTGCTCCGCACCGAGGCAGCGCTTCGCGAGGCCGCGGCGACTGCGAAGGCAGGTGCATGATGGCCGCGCGCCTCAAGGTAACCCAGATCAAGTCCAAAGTCAGTGAGAAGCAGTACCAGCGCGATACCCTTCGCAGCCTGGGACTCAAGCGCATCGGCGACGTCACGATTCGCGAAGACAATTCGCAGAACCGTGGCTACGTCAACACCGTCGCTCACCTGGTGAAGGTTGAGGAGATTGACTAATGGCTGAAGAAGCTAAGAAGGAGACGGCCGAGAAGGCTGCTCCGAAGAAGGCCGCTGCCGCCAAAGCAGAGACTGCGGCGAAGGCACCCAAGGCCGCCAAGGCCGATGCCGCCCCCAAAGCGGAGAAGGCTGCTGCTCCGAAGAAGGCCGCGGCCCCCAAGGCCGACAAGGCCGAGGCCGCTGCCGCCGCCCCCAAGGCTGCGGCGAAGGCGGCTCCGAAGGCTGAGAAGACCGAACAGGCCGCTCCCCGCGAGCAGGTCCTCAAGGTTCATCACCTTCGTCCGGCTCCCGGTGCCAAGAAGGCGCGTACACGCGTCGGTCGTGGTGAGGGATCCAAGGGAAAGACCGCCGGCCGTGGAACCAAGGGCACGAAGGCCCGGTACCAGGTTCGCGTCGGCTTCGAAGGTGGGCAGATGCCGCTGCACATGCGCACCCCGAAGCTCCGAGGGTTCAAGAACCCGTTCCGCGTCGAGTACCAGGTCGTGAACCTGGAGAAGCTCGCCGAGCTCTACCCCGCCGGGGGTGAGGTCACGATCAGCGACCTCGTCGCCAAGGGTGCCGTACGCAACAACGAGAAGGTCAAAGTTCTCGGACAGGGCGACATTACGGTTAAGCTGAACGTTGCAGTCGACAAGGTCTCCGGTTCAGCCGAACAGAAGATCGTTGCCGCCGGTGGCTCCGTAAAGTAACGCACCTTCCGGTGCGGTGAGTGATTCGTTCACTCACGCGCTACGGTTTCGTTCGAGAGCCCCCGCTAGACTCCCTGAGTCTGCCGGGGGCTTTCGTGCCATCACTTTCGCCAATTAGCAGGAGGCATTTTTTGTTTAGAGCCGTCGCGCGGATCTTCCGCACCCCGGATCTCCGCCGGAAGATCGGTTTCACGCTCGGCATCGTCGCACTGTTCCGTCTGGGATCCTTCATCCCTGCACCCTTCGTGGACTTCGGAAACGTGCAGTTGTGTCTTGCTGCGAATCAAAACACCTCGGGCCTCTATGAGCTCGTCAACCTCTTCTCCGGTGGCGCTCTCCTGCAGCTCAGCATTTTCGCGCTGGGAATCATGCCCTACATCACGGCGTCGATCATCACCCAGCTGCTGCGCGTGGTCATCCCGCACTTCGAGACCCTGCATAAAGAGGGCCAGGCGGGCCAGTCCAAGCTCACGCAGTACACCCGCTACCTCACGATCGCCCTCGCCGTCCTGCAGTCGACGACGTTGATCACCGTCGCGCGCTCCGGCGCCCTCTTCGGCACCACCACGGTGGCGGAGTGCACGCAGCTCATCACCGACGATGCCTGGTACGCGATCATGCTGATGGTCATCACCATGACGGCCGGCACCGGGCTCATCATGTGGATGGGCGAGCTCATCACCGAGCGCGGCATCGGCAACGGCATGTCGTTGCTCATCTTCACCTCGATCGCCGCGCAGTTCCCGACCTCGCTCTGGAGCATCGCGCAGGCCAAGGGCTTCGAGACCTTCCTTCTCGTGATCGCCGTCGGGCTCGTGATCGTGGCGGCAGTCGTGTTCGTCGAGCAATCGCAGAGACGCATCCCCGTGCAATACGCAAAACGCATGGTGGGCAGGCGAACCTACGGCGGCAACAACACCTACATTCCCATCAAGGTCAATATGGCGGGCGTCGTGCCGGTCATCTTCGCCTCGTCGCTGCTGTACCTGCCGGCCCTCATCGCGCAGTTCAATCAGCCTGCGGCCGGACAGTCGCCCGCGGCGTGGGTCACCTGGGTCACGAACTACCTCACCAAGGGCGATCACCCGCTCTACATGCTCCTGTACTTCCTGCTCATCGTCGGCTTCACGTATTTCTACGTCGCCATCACCTTCAACCCTGAAGAGGTCGCCGACAACATGAAGAAGTACGGCGGATTCATTCCCGGCATCCGTGCCGGTCGTCCGACGGCGGAATACCTCGACTATGTGCTGACTCGCGTCACGCTGCCCGGGTCGATCTACCTGGGTCTCATCGCCCTGATTCCGTTGATAGCCCTTGCCCTGGTCGGCGCGACATCGAACTTTCCGTTCGGCGGAGCCTCGATCCTGATCGTGGTCGGCGTCGGCCTCGAGACGGTCAAGCAGATCGACTCGCAACTGCAGCAGCGTCATTACGAAGGTCTGCTGCGATGACCTCGGTCGACACGGTGACGGGAACCGTGCGGCTGCTGATCATCGGTCCTCCCGGGGCCGGCAAGGGTACGCAGGCGGCGAAGCTCGCCGAGATCTACGGCATTCCCGCGATCTCGACCGGTGACATCTTTCGTGCCAACATCACAGAGGGAACCGAGCTGGGCAAGCAGGTGCAGGCGATCGTCGAGTCCGGCTCGTATGTTCCCGACTCGCTGACGAACGATCTCGTGCGCGACAGGCTGCTGCAGCCCGACGTGTCGGGCGGGTTCCTCCTCGACGGATATCCGCGCACGACCGAACAGGTCGACGAGCTCGACCGCATCCTGGCTCAGGCCGATGCCCGCCTCGATGCCGTCGTGCAACTCGTCGCCGACGTCGACCAGGTGGTCGAGCGGCTGCGTAAACGTGCACTGGTCGAAGGTCGTGCCGATGACACCGAAGAGGTGCTGCGGCACCGCCAGGAGGTCTACGTCGACCAGACGGCGCCCCTGATCGGCATCTACGCTACCCGCGGACTCGTTGTCGCCGTCGACGCCTTGGGCGTGGTCGACGAGGTCACCGAGCGCATCGTCACCGCACTCGCGGGTCGATGAGCTTCCGCAAGAATATCTACAAGACGCCCGACGAGCTCAGGCTCATGGTGCGTCCCGGTGTCGTCACGGCAGCGTCCCTCGACGCGGTCTGTGCCGCCATACGCCCCGGTATCAGCACCCTCGAACTCGACGCGATCGCAGAGAACGTGATCCTCGAGAGCGGGGGAGTGTCGAACTTCAAGCTGGTGCCGGGATATCGTCACACCATCTGCGCTTCGATCAACGACGACGTGGTCCACGGCATTCCGGGCGATCGCATCGTTCGGCCAGGAGACATCGTCTCAATCGACAACGGCGCCGAGGTCGAGGGATGGAACGGTGATTCGGCCTTCACCATCGTGGTTCCCGACGAATCGCGCCCCGAACTCGTTGCTGCTCGACGGCGACTGTGCGATGTCACAGAGGGCTCGCTGTGGGCCGGCATCGCCCGCCTCGGTTCCGCCCGCCACCTCAACGAGGTCGGCGAGGCCATCGAAGAACACGTCGAGGCGCACGGAACGTTCGGAATCGTCACCGACTACATCGGTCACGGCATCGGTCGCAGCATGCACGAGGCGCCTCCCGTCTTCAACTACCGGGTGCGGGGCAAGGGGCCAGACGTCAGACCCGGGCTGGTCGTCGCGATCGAGCCGATGGTGACGCTGGGCTCGATCGAGACCTACGTGCGCACAGACGATTGGACCGTCGCGACTGCGGACGGCAGCGTGGCAGCCCATTGGGAGCACTCCGTCGCGGTGCACGCCGATGGCATCTGGGTTACCACGGCCCACGACGGCGGAGCGGCCGGCCTCGCCCCGTTCGGCGTCTCGCCAACCCCCATCCCGTAGCAAGACCCCGCAGTTCCCGGAGCCTGTCGACAGAGAATTCGGCTGGAACCGCCCCGTTTCTTTCGCGGATGAGGAAGAACCTGCGACACCCCGATCTCGCAACAGAGCTCTTCGGCGTGTCGCGACTTTTTCCTCATCCGTGAACTGTTCGCAACGAGGGCTCGGGAGCGGGCGGGCTACTTGTCCATGATGTGCACGAGTTCTTCGATGAAGCTCGGGAAGTCTACCGCGCGCTTGATGATGCGCTGCACGTCCTCCCTGTCGGAGAACACCTCAACGAACTGGTCGAAGACCTCCTGGAACGAGGTTCGTCCGGCCGCAGCGAAGGCGATGAACGCGATGACGTTCACCCTGTTCTCTCCCCACGCCATCGCCGAGTCGTTGATGACGATGGCGATCGAGGTTCGAGATGCGGTCATCGCCATGGCGTGGGGAACGGCGATGCTGTCGGTGAACGCGGTCGATGACATGAGCTCACGCTCGATGGCGCCGTCGACGTAGGAGCGGTCGATCACGCCCCGCTCGATCATGCGGTGCCCGAGCGTCTCGATCATCTCGACCTCGCTCGACGCGTGCAGCTCCCTGAAGAAGAGGGTCTCGTCGAAGTAGAGCAGCAGGTCGTCTTTGATCTGCATCCGACGAGCGTGTCGGCGCACCCGGCTGATCGCCCGGCGCACGTTCTCGATGTCGCCCTCGGTGAGAAACGGCTGGATGATGACCTCGTTGTCGCGCGGGGTGCGCGAGGCTATCGTCGACAGCACGAGGTCGGCATCGAGCTCGGCCCGATCGACATCCGTGCGGGTGATCACGATAGCGACATCGAGTTCGTCGCCCAGAGCGCGTGTGATCCTCTCGGTGAGCATCTCGTGCATGTCGTAGTAGTTCGGGCACACCACTGCGCAGCGCAGCCTGTCGCCGCGACGCTGTTTGCGCTCGAGGTAGGAGCCGACGTGCAGGGCGATGAACGCGATCTCGTCGTCGTTGATGTGGATGCCGACACGTCGCTGGAGCTGGCTCGCGATGTAGACGGACAGCTCGTAGGTCATCGGGTACGAGGTCTTCATCGACCTGGTCAAGGGGTTCGCGGAGTAGGCGTTGTCGTGCGCGCGGGCCACGAGGTTGCGCACGTGCAAAGACAGCCTCACCATGAAGTCCTCGTCGGCCAGGTCGATCAGATACTCCTGCTGCACGAGCGCGACGATCTGCCGGATCGTCTCGAGTACGTCGGCGTCGACATAGTTCTCGACGACCTCGTTCGTCGACTGGTCGTGGCCCGGCGTGACGACGCGGGTGGTGAGCAACACGGCCAGGTAGTCGAGGTCGATGGCGCTGAGCGACACCGAGAAGTGCGTCACGACGAGGCCGGACAGCGCGGAGGCGATCTCGGCGACCCGGGCCCCGGTGGCCACACGTGGTGCGTCGCCGGGCTGCTCGCGATCCTGCCGCTCCAGCGCGATCATCAGATGGAGCAGCACGTTGTTCACGCCGTACTCGTTCACGAAGTAACCGTGTTCGTCGAGCATGGCGATCAGCTCTGTCTTGAACCCGCCGAGGTTCTCCGACTCGAACTCGCGTTGAACGCGTTCGAGTTCGAGAAAGCCCTGAGCGCTCTCCTCCCGGAACATGCGGCTGAGCATGCGGCGATGATTCGTCTCGGAGCCCGCGATCCAGACGAGATTGTCTCGCCGCACGAGAGACAGGTCGTCGGCCTCGACGAGGAGCTTGACCTTGCGCAGGTCTTGCTCGAGTGTCGAGTCGCTGACGAAGAGACGCGTCGCGAGGCTGCGGGCGTCGAGTCCGTCTGGTGCGTTGCCCAAGAGTCGCACGAGCTGGTAAAGGCGGTCGCGAGGCGTCTCGGGTTCCGATGTGCGGCCTTCCGCGCGAGACGCGGCCAGTGCATCGCGGTCGACGCGATAGCCCAGCACGCCCGACTGAATCGTCTCGTGCGGATGCGCGGCGCTTTTCGCGGCCGTCACATAGCTGCGCACGCTGCGGGTCGTGACGCCGAGCCTGTCGGCCAGTTCGGCAGCGGTCACCCAGCCGTCGGCCTGGGACAGGTAGTCCAAGAGGCGTTCGTACTTCTCATTCATGCTGGTCGCTCCCGAGAAGAGTCAACCATCCCAGGTGCCTGCAGACTAATTGCCGAGGGTCTGCTTCCTCCCCCGCGGAAAGTTTTCTGAGGCCCGACGGCGAGCGAAGCCGTGGATTGTCCGAGAGTATTGAACCTGATCGCAAGGAGGCGAGAGATGCACAGAGTGCTGGTTGTCTGCGGTGCCGGTGCGTCGAGCACTTTTCTGGCCCATCGAATTCGTGCCGCCGCCCGCGTTCGCGACATCGACCTGCACGTGGCGGCATCCAGCACCGACGGTCTCGCCGAGCGAATACGCGAAATCGACGTGCTGCTTGTCGGCCCGCCCCTCGCGGCACGATTCGACGAACTCTCGCGGCTCGCCGCCGCCGCGGGTGCGCGCAGCGCCCTTCTGCCCGACACGGTCTTCGGCGCGCGCGGCGAAGAGGCCGCGCTCGATCTCGCACTGGGCCTCGACGCCCCGACGACCCCCGCGTCTTGACCCACCGAACGACACACGAAATTCAAGGAGAAATCATGGCCGAACGCACCGTCACCATCGCATCGACACACGGACTGCACGCGCGTCCCGCGTCGATCTTCACGCAGGCCGCGGCCAAGAGCGGGGTGCCCGTTCAGTTGACGAAGGGCGAGAAGACCGTCAACGCGGCGAGCATTCTCGGCGTCATCTCACTCGGCATCGACCACAACGACGACGTCGTGCTGTCGGCGGAAGGCGACGACGCGAGCGACGTGCTCGATGAACTCGCGGCCCTCCTCTCCACCGACCACGACGCAGCCTGAGCGGCCCGCGATGACCTTCACCGGAGTAGGAATCGGCCGGGGCATGGCCCTGGGAACCGTGCTGCAGATGCCGGCACCGCTTCCCGAACCACAGGATGCGGCGTCGGCGCTCGCCGTAGACGCCGAGAAAGAGCGGGCAGCGGTCGCGCTCGCCGCCACGGCCGCCGGCATCCGGGCCCGCGGTGAGCGTGCCGGCGGTTCCGCGAAAGACGTGCTCGAGGCCCAGGCTTTCATGGCCGAGGACCCGACTCTCTCCGACGATGTGAAGGCGCGGCTCGAGACCGGCAAGACTGCCGAGCGCGCCGTCTTCGAGGCGTTCGCCAGCTTCCGCGATCTGCTCGTGAGCATGGGCGGCTACATGGGGGAGCGCGCGACCGACCTCGACGACGTGTCACAGCGCGTCGTCGCCCAGCTCCGGGGCGTCGAAGCCCCGGGCGTGCCCGACCCCGACCACCAGTTCGTGCTCGTCGCCCGCGACCTCGCGCCGGCCGACACCGCCCTGCTCAACCTCGACAAGGTTCTGGGACTCATCACGAGCGACGGCGGTCCGACCTCGCACACGGCGATCCTCGCCCGGGAGAAGTCGATCGTCGCGGTCGTCGGCGTCGCCGGCGCACTCGAGATCCCGAACGGCACGACCGTCATCGTCGACGCATCCACCGGCGCCGTGACGGTCGATCCGAACGAGGATGCTCGCTTCAGGGCGAAGATCGCGATTCAGGAGCGTGCGTCGATGGCCGCGGCCCCCGCCGGTCCGGGTCGTCTCGCGGACGACACCGCGATCCCCCTGCTGGCCAACCTCGGTTCTGCCGGGGGCGCAGCCGAGGCCGTGCACCTGGGCGCCGAGGGCGTCGGCCTGTTCCGCACGGAGTTTCTGTTCCTCGACTCGGCAGAAGCGCCGACCGTCGCCGAGCAGCAGTCGCAGTATTCCGCTCTCTTCGCCGCGTTCCCGGGCAAGAAGGTCGTCGTTCGTGCACTGGATGCCGGGGCCGACAAGCCGCTCAGCTTTCTGAACGACGCTCCGGAGGAGAACCCGGCCCTCGGGCTGCGCGGCCTGCGGGCCCTGCGGGCGAACGAGCAGATCCTGCGCGACCAGCTCACCGCTATCCGCAACGCCGAGGCCGAGAACACGGCCGACGTGTGGGTCATGGCCCCGATGGTGTCGACTCTCGAGGAGACGCGCTACTTCACGAGCATTGCCCGCGAGGTGGGGCTGAAGACCGCCGGCGTCATGATCGAGGTGCCGTCATCTGCCCTGCTGGCGGATCGCATCCTGGTCGACGCCGACTTCGCATCGATCGGAACGAACGACCTGACCCAGTACACGCTGGCGGCCGACCGACTTCTCGGAAGCGTCGCTTCGTTCCAGGACCCATGGCATCCCGCCGTTCTCCGACTCGTCGGTGAGGTCGGAAAGGCCGGAGCCGCCCTGGGCAAGCCCGTGGGCATCTGCGGTGAGGCTGCGGCCGACCCGCTGCTCGCCGTCGTACTCGTCGGACTCGGGGCCACCACCCTGTCGATGTCACCCGCCGCGCTCGCCGACGTGCGCGCGGAACTGCGCCTCTACACGATCGAGCAGGCGCAGCACTTCGCCGAACTCGCCCTCACGGCGAACAGCGCGATGGAGGCCCGCGCAGCGGTGTCCGCCGCCGCGTCCTCCTGACGCTCCACCCGCACCACACCCCACCCGAACACACACAGCCCCACAACACAGAAACAAGGAGAATCACTCATGACGACGACGTCAGCTCCAGCCAAGCCGGGAGGTGCCCGGGTTCGCGTTCAGCAGCTCGGCACATTCCTCTCCGGAATGGTCATGCCCAACCTTCCCGCGTTCATCGCCTGGGGTCTCATCACCTCGTTGTTCATCTCCGCCGGCTGGCTGCCGAACGGCATCCTCGGTGGATTCGGTGACGCGGCCACCATAGGCTGGCCCGGCGCCGCCACCAGTATCGCCGTCGGTGAGGATGGCAACAACTTCCAGCAGTACGCGGGTCTCGTCGGCCCGATGATCACCTACCTGCTGCCACTGCTCATCGCCAACACCGGTGGACGCATGGTCTACGGCCAGCGTGGTGGCGTCGTCGCGACGATCGCGACGATGGGTGTCATCGTCGGCAGCACGATTCCGATGTTCCTCGGTGCCATGATCGTCGGCCCGCTCGCAGCATGGATCATGAAGCAGATCGACAGGCTCTGGGACGGAAAGATCCGCCCCGGCTTCGAGATGCTCGTGAACAACTTCTCGGGTGGAATCGTCGGCGGCATCCTCGCCATCGGTGCATTCTTCGGCGTCGCGCCCCTGATCCAGGGTCTGACGAACCTGCTCAGCGCCGGCATCGACGGCCTGCTCAACCTGGGACTCCTTCCCCTGACGAGCATCATCATCGAGCCCGCCAAGGTTCTCTTCTTGAACAACGCCATCAACCATGGTGTGATCACGCCGGTCGCAACGCCTGAGGCGCTTGAGAACGGCAAATCGATCCTGTTCCTCCTCGAGGCCAACCCCGGTCCCGGCGTGGGAATCCTGATCGCCTTCGCGGTCTTCGGCGTGGGAGCGGCCAGGGCGAGTGCGCCGGGAGCGATCATCATCCAGTTCTTCGGTGGAATTCACGAGATCTACTTCCCGTACGTGCTGATGAAGCCGCAGCTGATCCTCGCCGCGATCGGTGGTGGCATGACGGGCGTCGCCACGAACGTCATCTTCAACTCGGGCCTCGTCGGACCGGCGGCACCGGGCAGCATCATCGCCGTCATGCTCGTGACGGCGAAAGACAGCTACATCGGTGTCATCCTGTCGGTCGTCCTGGCGGCCACCGTGTCGTTCCTCATCTCGGCGGTGCTGCTCCGCGCCAGCCGCAGAAAAGACCTGGCAGCCGAGGCAGCCGGCGACGACGCCCTCGCCGCAGCGGTCGCTCAGAACGCCGCGAACAATGGCGGCGAAAGCCGCGTCGGAGCGCTCCTCGGCGGCGACGAGGCAATCGATCACGGGCAGTCGACCGTACTCACTGAAACGCGGCTGCAGAACATCGTGTTCGCTTGCGACGCCGGCATGGGATCGAGCGCGATGGGCGCGTCGGTGCTGCGGAACAAGCTCAAGAAGGCGGGCGTCACCGACGTCACGGTGACGAACGTGGCCATCGCCAACCTCAACAGCGACGTCGACCTGGTCGTCACGCACACGGACCTCACCGACAGGGCCAGGCAGAAGACTCCGAATGCCGAGCACGTTTCGGTGGAGAACTTCATGAACAGCCCCAAATACGACGAGGTCGTGAATCGGGTCGCAGCCCAGCACACCCGGTAGTAGGCTGCACTCTCCCCAGGACGCCCCCGGCCGTCGGAGCACTGCTCCGGCGGCCGGGCGGCCTTGGATTTTCCCAATCCGCAGGTTACGAAGCGAACGAAGATGAGGATGTCATGAGCGACAAAGTACTGGATCTCGAATCGATCAGCGTCAATGGAACCGCGACCACAAAGGAGGACGCGATCCGCGAAGCGGCATCCATTCTCGTGGCCGCCGGAGCCGTGACCGACGACTACGTCGACTACATGCTCGAGCGCGAGACCAGTGTCTCGACGTACATGGGCAACTTCTTGGCGATTCCCCATGGAACGAACGAGGGCAAAGACACGATCCTCGCCTCCGGCCTCTCGTTCGTGCGCTACGCCACCCCGATCGACTGGGAGGGCAACGAGGTGCGTTTCGTCGTCGGCATCGCGGGCAAAGACAACGGTCACCTCGACATCCTCTCGAAGATCGCCATCATCTTCTCCGATGACGACGAGGTTCAAGGGCTTCTGGATGCGCCTGACGGCCCCGCGCTCTTCGCGCTGCTCTCAGAGGTGAACGAGTGAAGGCAGTCCACTTCGGTGCCGGCAACATCGGTCGAGGCTTCGTCGGCCTGATCCTGCACAATGCCGGCTACGAGGTGGTGTTCGCCGACGTGAACGCCGACCTCATCGACGCGCTCGCCGCAACTCCGAGCTACCGGGTGCACGAGGTGGGAGCAAAGCCGAAGAGTTGGACGGTCGACAACTACCGGGCACTCAACTCGGCCACGCACGAGGCCGACGTCGTCGCCGAGATCGCATCGGCCGACATCGTCACGACGGCGGTCGGCCCGAACGTCCTGCGCTTCGTCGCACCGCTGATCGCCGCGGCGATCGAGCAGCGCTCATCGACATCCGCCCCGTTGACGGTCATGGCGTGCGAGAACGCGAACAACGCGACGGATCTGCTCGAGACGGAGGTGCTGTCGCGACTCGAGGAGCGTCCGGACGACTGGGTCGCCGCCCGCGCGATCTTCGCCAACACCGCAGTGGACCGCATCGTGCCGGCACAGGATCAGGCGAACGGATTGGACGTCACGGTCGAGGACTTCTTCGAGTGGGCGATCGAATCCGCTCCGTTCGGCAGCAATCCGCCCGCCATCCCCGAAGCGCATTTCGTCGACGACCTCGCCCCGTACATCGAGCGCAAGCTGTTCACGGTCAACACCGGGCACGCGACTCTCGCCTATCACGGGTTCCTGCGCGGTGCGCCGACGCTGTCGGCCGCGACGGCGATCCCCGAGGTGCGCGACGAGGTCGTCGCCGTGCTCGGGGAAACCTCCGCGTTCCTGGTGGCCGCGCACGGGTTCGATCCGGTCGCGCACCGGGAGTACGTCGATCGCACCGTCGTGCGGTTCTCGAACCCGCACCTGCCCGACACCCCGACTCGCGTCGGGCGTCAGCCGATTCGGAAGCTCGGACGGGACGAGCGGTTTGTCGCTCCGGCGGCGGCACTCGCGGACCTCGGCTACTCCTTCGACGCCCTCGTGCGGGCGATGGGCGCGGCCCTCCGGTTCGACGTAGCGGAGGACCCGGAGAGCGTCGAGCTGCAGGAACTGCTCGGGACCCTCGACGCGACGGAGCTCACGGCACGGCTGACCCGTCTCGACGAAGCGCATCCGCTCTTCACCGCGATCGCAGCACAGGTCGGCGACGCCCAAAGCGAACTCGGCGCGCAAGTATAGGGGCAGGTTGCCGAAAAGCCGAGATATCACCTAAGCTTGATCCTTGGTGTCCGGGCCCATCATGTGTGCCCGCAGTTCTCGCTCCTCCGATGGTACGGATGACGCGGTCGCGTGGCGCCCACCCCCCCATCCGCACGACCAGCAGTCAACACTTTTAGCGACGAAGAGGATATGGCCAAAAAAGACGGTGTCATCGAGATCGAAGGCGCGATCACCGAAGCTCTCCCGAACGCGATGTTCCGCGTCGAGTTGAGCAACGGGCACAAGGTACTCGCCCACATCTCCGGGAAGATGCGCCAGCACTACATCCGGATCCTCCCAGAGGACCGCGTGATCGTGGAGCTGAGCCCGTACGACCTGACCCGCGGCCGGATCGTCTACCGCTACAAGTAACCAGCTGCTGGAAAGTAACGGCCGGTTCCGTCGGGTTCATTTCTGCGGCATCCGGTACGAAGACAGCGAAAAGAGAAACACATGAAGGTCAACCCCAGCGTCAAGCCGATCTGCGAGCACTGCAAGGTGATCCGCCGCAACGGCAACGTCATGGTCATCTGCAAGTCCAACCCGCGTCACAAGCAGCGCCAGGGTTGATGGCCTCGGACGCGTAGCGTTCGAAGCCGTCAAGATCGAGTGATCGCCCCTTCCGGGCGATCGTATCGAGATCTACAGCAATAACTGAACACAGAACAGCGCATCCAGAACCTCACTCGTGAGGGGACACCGGTGGTGGAGGCCACCGCACCGGATGCGCTCCAGACCTCCACGAATCACCAGGAGACACCGCCATGGCACGTCTAGCAGGCGTCGACATCCCGCGCGACAAGCGCGTCGAAGTCGCATTGACCTACATCTACGGAGTGGGTCGCACGCGCGCACTCAAAGTGCTCGCCGACACCGAGATCAGCGGAGAGATCCGCGTCAAGGATCTGAGCGACGACCAGCTCATCGCCCTTCGCGACTACATCGAGGGCAACTACAAGGTGGAGGGTGACCTTCGCCGCGAGGTCGCCGCCGACATCCGCCGCAAGGTCGAGATCGGCTCGTACGAGGGCATCCGCCACCGTCGCGGCCTCCCCGTGCGCGGGCAGCGCACCAAGACCAACGCCCGTACCCGCAAGGGTCCGAAGCGCACCGTAGCCGGCAAGAAGAAGGCCCGATAGGCGCTGGGTCACCCCCAACGCTGTCGCCATACGAGTTTTAGGAGAACACCATGGCAACACCAAAGTCGGCCGCTCGGAAGCCGCGTCGCAAAGAGAAGAAGAACATCGCCGTGGGCCAGGCCCACATCAAGTCGACGTTCAACAACACGATCGTCTCGATCACGGACCCGAGCGGAGCGGTGCTCAGCTGGGCGTCATCCGGAGCCGTCGGGTACAAGGGATCGCGCAAGTCGACCCCGTACGCCGCGCAACTGGCCGCCGAGTCCGCCGCCCGGCAGGCGCAGGAGCACGGCATGAAGAAGGTCGACGTCTTCGTCAAGGGACCGGGCTCCGGTCGCGAGACCGCGATCCGCTCGCTGCAGGCCGCCGGCCTCGAGGTCGGGTCGATCAACGACGTCACCCCTCAGGCGCACAACGGCGTTCGTCCGCCGAAGCG
>NZ_CAXVWM010000049.1:0-3432 GCF_964263775.1 Agreia sp.
GCGCCCACGCAGGCGAACGACAGGGCGCGGGAGTCGACGGGGCTCATCGACGCGGTCGCCCGCTCGATGACGTGTGACAGGCGGGTGGCGCGCCCGATGACGGATGCCATGACCTCGTGCGTGCTGCCGATGAGCTCGAACTGGGTGAGAGCCCACGGAACATCGGAGGGACCGAGCCGGGAGGCGGCGCCGAGCAGTGCGTCGCGGAGCCCGTCGATCGTTTGCGCGCCCGGCCGCGGCGCCTCGAGTGAGACGGCGACGCGGTCGATGCTCTCGTCGAGGCCCACCCAGAACACATCGCTCTTGGCGGCGAAGTAGTTGAAGAAGGTGTTGCGGCTGACTCCCGCCCGCGTGCTGATCTGTTCGATGGTCGTGCCGGCGTAGCCGTTCTCGAGAAACAACTCGAAGGCGGCCTCCTCGAGCAACGAGGCAGACCCGAGCCGCGGCCGTCCCCGTGTCATGCGTGGCGCAGCTGTCACGGCCTATTCCTCCGGTTCTCGCTTTATTGGGCTGAGTCTATTTAAAAGCGCTTAGGCTAGAAGTGCGCCTCGCGACACGAGGTACTCCCACCCGAAAGAAGTCCATCATGTTTTCGCGCCCCGGATCGTTCCGCACCGCAGGTTCCCTCGCGCTCGTTGTCAGCGCCGCCCTGGTACTCGCCGGCTGTTCCACATCGGCGGGCCCGGGCGAGAAGACCGAAGGCGGCACGATCACGTTCGGCGTCGACGTCGACCCGGTCGGTCACCTCGACGTGCACTCGTCGCAGCTCGACATCAACGCGATCCTGCAGCGACCGGTGTTCGACTCGCTGGTGTCGCAGAACGCCGACGGCACGATCGTGCCGTGGCTCGCGACGGCGTGGCAGGTCTCCGACGACGGGCTGCAGTACACGTTCACCCTGCGCGACGACGTCACCTTCTCCGACGGGGAGAAGTTCGACGCGGCGGCCGTCAAGGCCAACTTCGACCACATCGTCGACCCGGCGACCGAGTCGGCCCAGGCATCCAGTCTGATCGGCGGCGACTACTACGCGGGCACCGAGGTGATCGACGACACCACCGTGCGCGTCAGCTTCTCTCAGCCGTACGCACCGTTCCTGGCGAATGCCGCCTCGGTGCAACTCGGCTTCTACTCGCCGAAGGTGCTCGCGGAGCACGCCGACGAGTTGAAAGCCGGAGGCCCCGACATCTCTGTGGGCTCGGGCCCGTTCATTCTGTCTGAGTACACGCCCGGCAGCGAGCTCGTCTACACGAAGAATCCGAACTACAACTGGGCTCCCAAGGGCGCGGCCGCTCAGGGCCCGGCGACGATCGACGAGCTCGACGTGAAGATCCTTCCCGAGAGTTCCGTTCGCACGAGTGCCCTGACCTCCAACCAGGTCGACGTGATCGGCGACACCGCGCCCTCGAGCATCGGCCAGATCGGCGACGGCTTCACGGTCACCTCCACCGAATCGCCCGGGGTGCCGTACTCGCTCTACCTCAACGTCACCCGCCCGGTCTTCTCCGACGTCGCGGTGCGCAAGGCATTCGCCGGCGGCTTCGACCTCGACGCCGCGGTGAAGGCCGTCTTCTCCGACACCTACCAGCGGGCCTACTCCATCCTCGGTCCCACGACGCCCGACTCCTACGACTCGGCCCTCGAGACGAGCGCGTCGTTCGACGCCGACGCGGCGAACGACGCACTGGATGCCGCGGGCTGGTCTGAGCGCGACTCCGACGGCTACCGAACGAAGAACGGCGAGCGCCTGAGCGCCCGGTGGATCTCGTACACCCCCGTGAACGAAGACAACGCCAACCTCGCGAACCTCATTCAAGACCAGCTGAAGAAGATCGGCTTCGAGGTCGTGCACGACCAACTGGAGCCCGGTGCCTACCTCGACGCCTACCTCGCAGGCGACTACGACCTCACAGACTGGGGCTTCCTGTCGGCCGACGCCGACGTGCTGCGCAGCCACCTCGGAACCGACGGCTACCAGAACGCCTCTCACCTGAGCGATCCCGAGATCGACGCGACGCTCGCATCGGCGGTCGCCACCACCGACACGTCACAGCGTGCAGAGCTGTATACCCAGCTGCAGCAATGGAACGCCGAGAACGCCGTGATCGTGCCGCTCTACGTGCCCGAGTACATTCTCGCGTCGAGCGACGAGGTCAGTGGTATCGAGGTCGACATCCACGGCTGGCCGCTGTTCTCCGGGGCCTCCGTCACGAAGTAGCCCGGCCACGAAATAGAGTTCGAGGCATGGCACTCCGACGCATCCTCGCGCGCGTCGCGGGAATGCTGGTGGTCGTGTGGGGTGCGGCGACCGCCGCATTCCTCGTACTGAAACTGGTTCCGGGCGATCCGGTGGATGTGATGCTGGGCGTCTCCGCGCAGGCGTCGCCCGAGCTCAAGCAGTCGATCCGGGTCGAGCTCGGCCTCGACCAGCCGCCTCTCGCCCAGTACGTGTCGTATCTTTCGCGCCTCGTACACGGTGACTTCGGTACCAGCTACCAGCTTCGATTGCCGGTGACCGACGTGATCGGGCAACAGCTCGGCTACACCCTGCAGTTGGCGGCGGCGTCGCTGGCGATCGCGCTGGTCGTCGCGCTCGTGGGCGCGGTCGTGGTGCACGGCCGCGCCGCTCGAGGAGTTCTCTCGGTGCTCGAACTGCTCGCCATCAGCTCGCCTCCGTTCTGGATCGGGCTGGTTCTGCTGAGCGTCTTCGCATTCGGGCTGAGCTGGTTTCCGGTGGCCGGCGCAGACGGCATCCAGAGCCTCGTTCTGCCGGCGCTGACCATCGCGTTGCCGGTGGCCGGCATCCTCGGGCAGGTGCTTCGCACGGGCCTCGAAGACGCGGAGGAGCAGCCGTTCGCCACGACGGCGCGGGCGAGGGGAGCGGGGCCCGCCCGGCTGGTGCTGCGGCACACGCTGCGTCACGCGGCGATTCCGGCACTGACCCTCGCCGGGTACATCGTGGGGTCGCTTCTCGGAGGCGCCGTCGTCGTGGAGTCGGTGTTCGCTCGCCCGGGCCTCGGCCGCGTGGCGCTCGCGGCGATCACCAACCGCGACCTGCCGGTGGTGATAGGCATCATCGTGTTCACGGCGATCGTCTTCGTGCTGGTCAATCTCGTGGTCGACCTGGCCTACCGGGCGATCGATCCGCGTATCGCCGCGCCGACCACCGCCATTCGGGGGGCGCGATGAGGGCTCTGTCGGGCCGCCGGGTCGGCCTGGCGGCAGCGGTTCTGCTTCTGGCGGGCGTCACCCTGATGGCGCTCGCTCCGTGGATCTTCACGCCCCTCGATCCGTTGGCCACCGATACCTCCCGGGTGCTGCAGCCTCCGGGCTGGGGCCACCCGTTCGGCACTGACCAGACCGGGCGCGACGTGTTCACCCGCGTCGTCTACGGCGCCTCGTATTCGCTGGGCGTCGGCGCGGGCGCAACCG
>NZ_CAXVWM010000050.1:0-9477 GCF_964263775.1 Agreia sp.
AGTTGCCCACGAGCACCGTGTGCGCGCTCGCCGAGCGTTCGGGCGCACCGTCGCGACTGAACCTGAGCTTGATGGGCTTGAGGTTGGGGATGGCGCGCACCCCGGCATCCACGTAGGCGAGCCAGCCGACCGCCTTCTTGAGCTTGGGGTTGGTGAGCGCGATCATCTTCGCGTCGAGCCCGACCCCGGCCATCACCAGAAAAGCGTGCTCGGCGTGCACGCCGTCGGCCGATGTGACATCGGCGATGCCGAGGTCGATCGCACGCTGGTGACCGGTGAAAGCGGTGGTCGCGGCCTCCTCGATATTGGTGAGCGTGAGGCCGAGGTTGCGGGCGAGCAGATTGCCGGTGCCCACCGGAATGAGGGCGATCGGCACACCGGTTCCGCGCAGGGCCTCCGCGACAGCCCGCACGGTGCCGTCGCCGCCCGCCGCGAGAACCACGGTGGCGCCCTGGGCCAGCACGTCGCGGGTGACCTCTTGGCCGGCATCCTCGAGGCTGGTCTCGAGCCAGATCGTGGAAGCCCAGCCCGCCGCCTCTTCGGCCGCTTTCACCGCGTGCTTCAGGCGGTCCACATCGCCTTTGATGGGGTTGTAGATCACGGCGGCCCGCGGAGTCTGCACTGCCTGCGGCGGGGTCACGTGTCTTACGGTACGGCATTGCTCAATAGACTGGGCGGGTGATCGACCCCCAGCTCCTGCGCGAAAATCCCCAGCTCTTCCGGGACTCACAGGCGGCGCGCGGCGACTCCGTCGACCTGGTGGATGCCGCCCTGGCCGCCGACGAGAAGCGTCGGTCGGCGATCACCGAGTCCGAATCTCTTCGCGCCACGCAGAAGACGCTCGGCAAGCAGGTGGCCCAGGCCGCCGGCGACGAGAAAGCGCAGCTGCTGCAACAGGCGCAGCAGCTCGCCGCCCGCGTGAAAGACCTGGCCCAGCAGGCCACGGATGCCGAGGCCGAGTTCGCGAAGACCGCCGGAGCCATCGCCAACCCGATCATCCCGGGCGTGCCCTCCGGCGGCGAAGAAAACTTCGTCACCCTGCGCGAGGTGGGCGAGAAGCCCACATTCGACTTCGAGCCCCGCGACCACCTCGAGCTCGGCGAGAAGCTGCGGGCCATCGACATGGTGCGCGGGGCGAAGGTGTCTGGCAGCCGGTTCTACTTTCTTCGCGGTGTCGGCGCGCGCCTCGAGATCGCGCTGATGAACCTCGCCCTCGACACGGCCTTGGCGAACGGCTTCGAGCCCCTCATCACGCCCACGCTGGTCAAGCCGGAGATCATGGCCGGCACCGGATTCCTCGGAGAGCACTCCGACGAGATCTACTACCTGCCGGCTGACGACCTCTATCTCACCGGAACGAGCGAGGTGGCGCTCGCGGGCTTCCATTCCGACGAGATCCTCGACCTCGAGGGCGGCTCGAAGCGCTACGCCGGGTGGTCGACCTGCTACCGCCGCGAGGCCGGTTCGGGCGGAAAGGACACCCGCGGCATCCTGCGGGTGCACCAGTTCAACAAGCTCGAGATGTTCAGCTACGTGCTGCCCGAGAACGCCGAGGCCGAGCATCTCGCTCTGGTGTCGTTCCAAGAGCAGATGATGCAGGATCTCGGCCTCAGCTACCGGGTCATCGACACCGCCGCCGGCGACCTCGGCTCGTCGGCCGCCCGCAAGTACGACATCGAGGCGTGGATTCCCACGCAGGATGCCTACCGCGAACTCACCTCCACCTCGAACTGCACGACCTTCCAGGCGCGCCGACTCGACACGCGGTACCGCACCGAGAGCGGCAAGACGGCGCCCGTCGCCACCCTGAACGGCACGCTGGCGACGACCCGCTGGATCGTGGCGATTCTCGAGACGCATCAGCAGGCCGACGGCTCCGTGATCGTGCCCGAGGTGCTGCGACCGTATCTCAACGGGGTCGAGAGAATCGAAGCGACGTGACGGATGCCGTAGCCGCACCCGGCGCATCCGACCAGCCCGCGGCATCCGACCAGCCCTGGCTGCTCGCGTTCGACATCGACGGAACGGTGCTGCACGAAGACGGCACCTTGACCGACGCGGTGCGTGACGAGGTCGCGCGCGTCGCGGGGCTCGGCCACGAGATCATGCTGGCGACGGGCCGGTCGGTGGCCTCCACCCTTCCGGTTCTCGACCAGTTGTCGATAACTCCCGAATACGTGGTGTGCTCCAACGGCGCCATCACACTCAAGCGCGACTCCACGGCCCCGGTCGGCTATCGCCGCGAGTTCGTCGAGATCTTCGACCCCGGGCCCGTGCTCACGAAGATCCGTTCTCATCTGGCCGAGGCGAGTTTCGCCGTCGAAGACGAGGAGGGCAACTTCTGCTACTACGGCTCGTTTCCCGTGTCTGTCGCCGACGTGGGCAGCCGTGCCGTGCCGTTCGAGCAGCTGCTCGACATCGAGGCCACCCGGGTCGTCGTCATCTCACCCGATCACGACATGGAGGACTTTCTGGCCCTCGTCGAGCGCATGGGCCTGCACCGGGTGAGCTACGCGATCGGCTGGACGGCGTGGCTCGACATCGCCCCGGACGGCGTGAACAAGGCGACGGGCCTCGAACGGGTGCGCGACCTGCTCGCGATTCCTCGAGAGCGGGTCTTCGCCATCGGAGACGGACGCAACGACATCGACATGCTCACCTGGGCCGGCGAACACGGCCGCGGCGTGGCGATGGGCCAAGCGCCCGACGACGTTCTGGCCGTGGCCAGCGAGGTGACGGCATCCGTGCACGACGATGGGCTCGCCGTCGCCCTTCGCCCGTTCTGACGCATCTACCGAGGCGGTTCGGTTAGAATCGTGGCTTGCCCGGTTCTGCCGGGCAGGGAGGGCTGTCCGAGCGGCCGATGGAGCCAGTCTTGAAAACTGGTGGGCAGAAATGTCTCTAGGGTTCGAATCCCTAGCCCTCCGCCAAAAATCCGGGCGTCGTCGGCTATGATTGCTGAGGCGCAAGCCAAGGAGACGTCGCATAGTCCGGCCTAGTGCACCACCCTGCTAAGGTGGAGTGGGGGAAACCCCACCGAGGGTTCAAATCCCTCCGTCTCCGCACTTCGAAGCCCCGAGATCACACCGATCGCGGGGCTTTTAGTTTTGCTCATTACCCGGTTGACGCCTATGTGGTTATGTCCTAACATGAAATCCTCGCCCACCCCACCTGATCAGCAAAGTAGCCGACGGGGGTGAGCGGAGAGAGGCACCGCAATGAAGCGTTCCCGTGTGATCGCCGCCCTCGTTACCAGTCTCGTCGCAGCGGGTGCACTAACTGCCTGCTCCACCGGCGCAAGCGACGACGGGTCCGTCACCGTGCGCATCATGTCGGTCAAGCAGCTGAGCATCGACGCACTGAAGGCCGAAATCCCCGGTTTCGAGGCCGAGATGAAGAAGCAGGGCAAAGACATCAAGGTCGAGCTGGTCGCCGACATCCTCACCGATGACCAGTTCAAGACGAAGATCACGCAGCAATTGGTCGCCGGCGAGGCGCCCGACGTGATCGACATGGGCGACAGCCTGGTTCCCGGATTCGCCGGTGCCGGATACTTGGCACCGATCGACGACTACCTCGACAAGTGGGATGGCTGGGACCACTACTACCCCCAGTTCAAAAAGGCGATGGTGCGTCAGGATGGCAAGGTCTACGCGCTCGTGCACGACACGGGCGTTCAGAACTTCTTCTACCGCAAAGACGTCCTCACTCAGCTCGGAATCGACACGAGCCAGCCGCAGACGTGGGATGACATGATCTCGCGTCTCGAGGCAGTGAAGACTCAGACCGGCGAGGCACCCATCGTCATCCCCGCCGGCAGCGCGTGGGGCGGGGGAACCTGGAACGAGGGCTTCCAGCCATTGCTCGGGGGAACCGACAACGAGTACTACGACCTGCAGACAGGCAAGTGGGATCTGGGCAGCAGCGGCTGGAAGGCGGTCTTCGACCTCTACAGCGAGCTGCAGACCAAGGGTCTGCTGCCGACGCAAGACCTCGAGAATCCGAACCCGTGGGAGCCGACCAAGTACGACAAGTTCCCGGCCGGCACGCTGCAGGTCGCAGCCCAGGGCACCTGGGGTTGGAAGTTCGACTGGGGCCCCGAGGGTGCGACACCGATTCCCGAGCTCGAGACGAAGGTCGACACGTGGCAGTATCCGGCGCTTCGCGACGGTGACAAGCCCTTCGGCTGGAGTGGACTCGGTTCGGGCTACGTCATCCCGGAGAAGTCTGCGCACAAAGACGAGGCCATGCTGCTCGCTGAGTACCTTTCGAGCGGAGAGCCCCTCGCCCGGCAGCTCGTCGCCAACGGCGCTGCGGCCACCCGTGATGACGTCGCCGACATCGAGCCACTGGCGAGCGAGCCCAAGCTGCTCCAGGCCGGCGAAGACCTGGCGAGCAGCGTCTACGTGTCGACCGGAGACGGTTCCGAGCAGATCGCCCAGGCCGTCGCCAGTGCCACAGAGCTGATCCTCTCGGGAGAAGCCGACGGCGAAGAGGCGTACGAGTCGTTCGTGAAAGACGCGACAGATCTGCTCGGCCCCAACCTGGTCAAGTAGTGACTGCAACCACGATCGTCTCCGCGCAGACGGTGGCCCCTCGGCCATCGGCTGCGCGGAGACGCGGCCGGCGCAACGGGCCGCTGATCGCACTCCTGCTCCTGCCATCCGTTGTTCTGATCGCCGTCTTCATCGTGGCGCCCGCCTTCTACGGCTTGTACTTGAGCTTTACGAACACCCAGCTCACGGGCTTCGCGGCCCGCGACCCGCAGTTCATCGGCGTCGACAATTACGTCTACCTTCTGACGAACGCCGACTTCCTCGGCTCCCTCGGTCGCACGGGCCAGTTCGTTCTCTACTCCGCGATCATCGGCCAGACCGTGCTCGGCATGGTCGCGGCGATCCTGCTCAGCAGGCCGTGGTTGCGCGGAAAAGGTCTCTTCGGCGCTGCGGTGTTGATGCCCATGATCGTGCCCGAGGTCGTCGCATCGCTCACCTGGGCGAGCGTGCTCTCGAACAACTCGAACGGCACCCTGAACCAGCTGACCGGCCTCTTCGGCTCGGGAACGACGGACTGGCTGCAGGTCGTACCGTTGTTCTCGATCATCATCGTGAACATCTGGCGCGGAGTGGCTTTCGCCATGATCATGTTCCAGGCGGCGCTTGAAGACGTTCCGGTCGAGCTGATCGAGGCGGCCCGCATCGACGGCGCCACAGCGTTGCAGGTATTCCGCCACGTCACCCTTCCGCTCATTCGCGGCCCGGTCTTTCTCTACCTGCTGCTCACCACGATCAGCACCGTCGGAGTCTTCGGTCTCGTGTACTTCCTGACCCAGGGCGGCCCAGGAGGCGAGACGCGACTCGCGGCCATCTACATCTACGAGAGAGCCCTCCAGTTCTCGCAGATCGGCATCGGCAGCGCCGCATCGATGATTCTGCTGGTCATCGTGCTGGTGCTGGGCCTCGTCTACGTTCGGCTCTCGAAAGTGCAGGTCTGAGATGACAACCGAAATCACCCGCGTTTCGGCAGGTTCGGCGGATGCGTCTGCGGGGCCGCGCTCGAATGCCCCGCGCACACACGCCGCCCGCACCAAACGACGTCCCCTCACCGCAGTAGATATAATCCAGCGCACGTTCGGCTACGTCCTCATCGTGCTGCTGGTGCTGTTCTGCCTCGTGCCGTTCGCCTGGGTCGTGCTCAGCTCTATCGACGGAAACGCCGGACCCAACGTGCAATTGCCGGCGTTCTCGTTCGACAACTTCGTGCGGTTCTTCACCGACGAGGGAACCCCCCGACTGCTTCTCAACAGCCTCATCATCGGCGTCTGCGGCACGGCATTGAACCTCGCGCTCGGACTGGCCGGCGGTTATGCCCTCGCCCGTTTCGAGTTCAAGGGCCGTCGAGCCTTCATGTTCGGCATCCTCCTGATCAGGGTTATCCCGGCTCCGGCCACGATCGTCGCGCTCTACCTGATCATGGTGAATCTGCAGCTCGCGAACAGCCTCGTCGGGCTCATTCTCGTGGAGGCCGTGCTTCAGCTGCCCATCACGCTGTGGCTGCTCAAGGGCACGATCGGAGCGGTGCCCATCGAGCTCGAGGAGGCTGCCTGGGTCGACGGCAACAGCCGCATCCAGGCCATCCGCAGAATCGTGCTGCCTCTCGTCGGCCCGGGGCTCGGCGCCGCGGCGATGCTCACGTTCATGAGCATCTGGGGCGACTTTCTCACCCCGCTCGTGATGTTGCAGAGCCAAGATCTCTACCCGCTCTCGATCGGATTGTTCCGGGCTTTCAGCGAGCACAATCAGGTCGACTGGGGTCTGCTGGCCGCGAGCGCCATCGTGTACGTCGTGCCTCCGGCGATCCTCTATATCTTCGTGCGCAAGCACCTGCTCCGCTCCAGCCTCGGCGGAGCGGTGAAAGGCTAGTCCGACCATGACCCATCGCGTCCGAAACTCGAGCGCGCCCGCAGAGAGTCGATCCGAAAGCCGAATTCCGGTCGTGGTCGTCGGCGCGGGTGCCATGGGCGGCGGATGGCTCCGGATGCTCCGCGCCTCGCCGCACGCACGACCGGTGGGCGTCGTCGACCTGAACCTCGAGCTGGCGGCGGCCACCGTCGCATCCATCGGTCTCGAGAATGTCGTCGTCGGCGATTCGGTCACCGACGTCGCCGAGCGTTCCGGCGCCGAGGCCGTGGTCAACGTCACGGTTCCGCAGGCGCATCGCGTCGTGAACGAACAGGCGCTGCGTGCGGGGTATCCGGTGCTCTGCGAGAAGCCGCTCGCCCCGACGGTGGCCGAGGCGCTACGCCAGGTCGCGCTTGCCGACCTCACCGGTGGTCTGCTGATGGTGAGCCAGTCGCGTCGCTACTTCAACCACCTGGCCGCGTTCCGCGACGCGGTCGGCGAACTCGGTCCGCTCGCCGCGGTGCATGCCGAGTTCTATCGTGAGGATCACGAGCCCGGTTTTCGGGAGCAGATGGCGCATCCGCTGCTCGTCGACATGTCTATTCATCACTTCGACCAGCTGCGCTACCTCTCGAGCGACGAGCCTGTGGCGGTGCGTTGCAACTCGTGGAACCCGCCGTGGAGCTGGTACGCCGGCGACGCCGCGGCTGCGGCCGAGTTCGAACTCGCATCCGGTGCCCGTTTCGTCTATTCGGGCAGCCGCTGCACCCCGGGCCTGCAGACCTCGTACAACGCCGAGTGGCGCGTGTACGCCGAGCGCGGCGCGGCCGCGTGGGATGGCGAGCAGGTCGTGCAAGTCGATTTCGACGGCCGGGGCGCCGAGGGCGCCGAAAGAGCGGGCGGTGTCGTCGCCGACCGGCTCGAGGGCATCGAGGGATCGCTCGAAGAGTTCGTGCGCTCCCTGCGCGACGGCACGACTCCGCAGAACGAGGTGCGGGCCAACGTGCTCAGCCTCGCGATGGTCGAGGGAGCGATCCGCAGCAGCGAGCGCGGAGGCGAGCGTATAGTTCTCGCCGAGCTGCTCGAGGAATCGCTCGCCCAGGCCATCGCCGACGAGCGCCAGAACGACATCGCCGATCTGCTGCGCTCCTGGACGAGTGCGGCCGACGGCATCTCCACCCCGGCCTGGGGATCCGTTCCCGCCACTCCCGCCGCGATCGCTGAGGAAACGCCCGATGACCACTGAACAGACCGCAGCAGCGCCGATCCGAGTGCTCGTCTGGGGCGAGAACCGCCACGAACAGGTGAACCCCGTCGTTCGCGGAATCTACCCCGACGGCATGCATGCGACGATCGCCGACGGCATCCGCACCCTGCTCGGCGACGGCGCGACCGTCTCGACCCGCGTGCTCGACGACCCCGAGCACGGTATGACCGAGGAGACGCTCGCCGCCACCGACGTGCTTCTCTGGTGGGGACACACCGCCCACGACGAGGTCGCCGATGAGGTCGTCGATCGCATCCAGCGCCACGTGCTCGAGGGCATGGGCATCATCGTGCTGCACTCCGGTCACCACTCCAAGATCTTCCGCCGCCTGATGGGCACCACCTGCAGCCTGCGCTGGCGCAACCAGAACGACAGCGAGCTGGTCTGGACCGTCGCGCCGCGGCATCCGATCGCCGAAGGCGTGCCGCAGCCGATTCGGATTGCCGGTCAGGAGATGTACGGCGAGTTCTTCGACATTCCCGAACCCGACGAGCTGGTCTTCATCAGCAGCTTCTCGGGAGGCGAGGTGTTTCGCAGCGGCATCACGTACCGGCGCGGCTACGGACGAGTGTTCTACTTCAGCCCCGGCGACGAGATCTTTCCCGTCTATCACCACCCCGACGTGCAGCGCGTGATCGCGAACGGCGTGAAGTGGGCGAAGCCCGACAGGCCGCGCGAGCAGTACCTCGTGACCCCGATGTACCTTCCCGGCGAGTTCGACCGGCCGGTGCTGCCGTCTCCCGACGGGCTCGTCGACTACTACACCCGCGAGCTCATCGCGCCGCGCGAGCCGAACGCGTGACCGACGAGTTCAACCCGAACGGGCGCGTGCGTCTGGATGCCTCGGCGCTGGCCATGCAGCGCGTGCGGCGGTTCACGCGCTACCGCATTCAGACGGCACTCTACAGCGAGACCCGTCCTGTCGAGGTGACGGCATGGAGCGTCGGCGGCGAGCCTGTGCCCTTCGAGCACGCGCTGACGCAGACGTTCGACCCGATCTCGCTCGGCGCATCCTGGGGCCGGCCGTGGGACACGGTCTGGTTCGATGTGCGCGGCGCGGCACCCGCCGACTGGGCCGACGAGGAGACCGAGCTGGTCGTCGACCTCGGATTCACGGGCGAGCTTCCCGGTTTTCAGGCGGAAGCCACCGCGTATCGCCCCGACGGGTCGATAGTGAAGGCGATCGAGCCCTTCAACGCGTGGGTTCCGGTGCCCGAGAGCGGACCGTTCCGGGTGCTGCTCGAGGCGGCCGCGAACCCCCTTGTGCAGGTTCCCTACGAATACGAGGCCACACACCTCGGCGATCCCGCCACGGCGGGTGACGAGCACCACTATCGCCTCGTGCGACTCGAGCTCGCCCGGCGCGACATCGAGGTGTGGGAACTGCTTCAGGATGTCGTCACCCTCGACGGGCTCGTCGACGTTCTTCCCCGACACGGTGCCCGCCGCGCAGAGATCGTGCACGCGCTCGAACGCATGGTCGACGCGATGGACCCGGAGGACGTCTCCGGCACTGCATCCGCCGGGCGCCAGGCGCTCTCCGGTGTGCTCGCGACGCCCGCCGCAGACAGCGCCATCCGCGTCTCGGCCGTCGGCCATGCCCACATCGATTGCGCCTGGCTCTGGCCCGCCCGCGAGACCGTGCGCAAGGTCGCGCGCACGTTCTCGAACGTGCTCGATCTGATCGACCGCGATCCCGAGTTCATCTTCGCCGCGTCGAGCGCGCAGCAGTACGCGTGGGTGAAGCAGAGTCAGCCCGAGCTTTTCGAACGGGTGCGCGCCGCGGTCGCGGCCGGGCGCATCCGGGCT
>NZ_CAXVWM010000051.1:0-8197 GCF_964263775.1 Agreia sp.
GCTGTCGATGCTCTCGTGGCGGAGTACGACGAGCTCTACGACGTCGTGCCCGAACTCCGCGTTGGGGGTGAGCGCCACGAGTCGCTGCGCGACGGCGCCCGCATCGAGCTGGGCTTGCGATCGTTTCTGGAGGCCGGCGACTTCGGCGCGTTCACCACGAGCTTCGAAGACCTGGGCGGACTCAAGCAGCTTCCCGGCCTGGCCGTGCAGCGCCTCATGGCGGAGGGCTACGGCTTCGGCGCCGAGGGCGACTGGAAGACCGCCGTGCTCGTGCGGGCTGCCAACGTGATGGGTGCGGGCCTGCCCGGCGGCGCCAGCCTCATGGAGGACTACACCTACGACATGACGCCCGGGGCGGAGCTCATCCTGGGCGCCCACATGCTCGAGGTGAGCCCGTCTCTCACCACGGCGAGGCCCACGCTCGAGATCCACCCGCTCGGCATCGGCGGCAAAGACGACCCGGTGCGCCTGGTCTTCACGGCGGATCCCGGCCCCGCCGTCGTCGTGGCGCTGTCGGACATGCGTGATCGGTTTCGCCTCGTGGCCAACGTCGTCGAGGTCGTGCGGCCTACGGCTCCGCTGCCGAAGCTGCCCGTGGGGCGCGCCGTCTGGAAGCCCGAGCCGAACTTCCCGACGTCGGCGGCCGCCTGGCTCACGGCCGGAGCCGCACACCACACCGTGATGTCCACGGCGATCGGCCTCGAGGTGATCCAGGATTTCGCCGAGATCGCGAAGATCGAGCTGATGGTCATCGACTCGTCGACCGATCTGCGGGAGTTCGCGAAGGAGCTTCGCTGGAACGCGGCCTATTATCGGTTGGCGCAATCGATTTGAGCCACCGGGTGATCGCGCTCTCACGACCGACGACGTGACCGATCATATTCCACCGAGGCTATGCGTTAACTTCTTGACTACAAGGCGACGATGATGCACCCTACATACATGCCCGCACGAACACGCTCAGTGAAGAGCCGCCCGAGAAACCCCGGGTCGCAGGGCGCACTCCGACAGCAGAACCAGCAACGCATCGTCGAGTCCCTCCTCACGGGCGGCCCGTCCACGCAGGCCGAACTCGCGCGCATCACCGGGCTCTCCACGGCGACCGTCTCGAACATCGTCAAAGACATGGAGTCGAACGGACTGGTCGACACCTCGCCCGTCACGAGTTCGGGCCGACGGGCTCTCTCGGTGCGACTGCTCGACAGCGGATCCGTGGCGGTGGGAGTCGACTTCGGGCGTCGCCACGTGCGCATCGTCATCACGAGTCTCGGCTACGAGGTGCGGGCCGAAGAGGCACTGGCGCTGCCCCTCGGCTACGCGGCTGAAGACGGCCTCATCGTGGGCGCCGAACTGCTCGACAGGCTGCTCATCGAGAACGGGATCGATCGCTCCCACGTGCTGGGCGTGGGCATCGGGATCCCTGGTCCAATCGACCGCCGCACGAACACCGTCGTCATCGGCGCCATCCTCCCCGAATGGGTGGGGGTGGGACTGACCGACCTCCAGCGACGGTTCGAGTTTCCCGTCATCATTGACAACGACGCCAACTTCGGCGCCCTGGCCGAGGTCACCTGGGGAGAGAACCGGGGCGTGCGCAACCTCGTGTTCGTCAAGATCGGGTCGGGCATCGGTTCGGGCCTCATCCTGAACGGAGCGCCCTACGGCGGCCACCTCGGCATCACCGGAGAAATCGGGCACACTCCGGTCTCCGACCACGGTCTCGTCTGCCGCTGCGGCAACCGGGGATGCCTCGAGACCGTGGCATCCATCTCGATCATGATCGAGCTGCTCGGCCGCGGGTCGCCCGTGCCGGTGACCACGGCCGACATCGTTCGGCGCGGCCTCGAGGGCGACCCCGCCACGCTGCGCGTGCTCGATGATGCAGGCATGGCCGTGGGCCGCGCGATCGCCAACATGGCCAACATGATCAACCCCGAGGTCGTGCTCATCGGTGGTCCCCTCACGGCCCTCGGCGACCTCATTCTCGAGCCCGTGAAACGCGGGCTCGTGCGAAACGCCCTGCCGATCGTCGGCGAGACCACGGCCATCCGGATGTCGTCGCTCGGCGACCGCGCGGAGGCCCTCGGCGCCGCCGCCCTCGTGCTCCAGCAGCCCGGGGTGCACCCGCGCTGATCGTCCCGTTATCAAGTCGTTGCGTTAACTATTTGACGACAAGGGGGTCGAGGGCGTTTACTACCTAAGCGAGCGATTTTGCACGAATCCTCGAGTCCGACAGCGGAGTCTTTCAAGGAGCGTATGAATGTCTTCTAGTCCCACGATCCTCGAGATGCGATCCATCACCAAGGAGTTCCCCGGGGTCAAGGCCCTCTCCGACGTGTCGCTGACGGTCAAGGCCGGCGAGATCCACGCGATCTGCGGCGAGAACGGTGCCGGCAAGTCCACCCTCATGAAGGTTCTCTCGGGCGTCTACCCCTTCGGCACCTACGAGGGAGACATCGTCTTTCAGGGCAACGAGGTGCGCTTTCGCGACATCAAGTCGAGCGAGCAAGCGGGAATCGTCATCATCCACCAGGAGCTGGCGCTCATCCCCGAGCTCTCGATCACCGAGAACATCTTCCTCGGCAACGAGCCCGGTCGCAGCGGCGTCATCGACTGGAAAGACGCCAAGAAGCGCGCCATCGAGCTGCTCGCCCGCGTCGGACTGCGAGACGACCCCGATTCGCTCATCAAGAACATCGGTGTCGGCAAGCAGCAGCTGGTCGAGATCGCCAAGGCGCTCAACAAGAGCGTCAAACTGCTCATCCTCGACGAGCCCACGGCGGCGCTCAACGAGAACGACTCGCAGCACCTGCTCGACCTGATCCGCGGCCTGAAGTCCAAGGGCATCGCGTCGATCATGATCTCGCACAAGCTGAACGAGATCGAGCAGGTCGCCGACTCCATCACGATCATCCGCGACGGTCGCAGTATCGAGACGCTCAATGTCAAAGAAGACGGGGTCAACGAAGACCGCATCATCCGCGGCATGGTCGGTCGCGACCTCGAGAGCCGATTCCCCGAGCACACCCCGAAGATCGGCGAGGTCTTCTTCGAGGTACGCAACTGGACTGTGCAGCACCCGCTCATCTCCGACCGCCTCGTCTGCAAAGACGAGAGCCTGTTCGTGCGTCGCGGCGAGATCGTAGGAATCGCCGGGCTCATGGGCGCGGGCCGCACCGAGCTCGCCATGAGCATCTTCGGCCGTTCCTACGGAACCTTCGTGTCGGGAACGATCATCAAAGACGGCGAAGAGATCGTCCTGAAGAACGCCGGAGACGCGATCGACCACGGCCTCGCGTACGTGAGTGAAGATCGCAAGGTACTCGGGCTCAACCTTCTCGACGACATCAAGCGCTCCACCGTCTCGGCCAAGCTCAAGAAGATCTCGAAGCGCGACGTCGTCGACGAGGTCAAGGAATACGAGATCTCGGATGCCTACCGCAAGAGCCTGCGCATCAAGACCCCCACGGTCAATGAGGGCGTCGGCAAGCTGTCGGGCGGCAACCAGCAGAAGGTCGTTCTGGCCAAGTGGATGTTCACCGATCCCGATCTGCTCATCCTCGACGAGCCGACGCGCGGCATCGATGTCGGAGCGAAGTTCGAGATCTACGGCATCATCCAGAAGCTCGCCGACGAGGGCAAGGGCGTGATCGTCATCTCGAGCGAACTCCCCGAGCTGCTCGGCATCTCCGACCGCATCTACACGGTCTTCGAGGGTGCCATCACCAACGACATCCCGGCCGCAGAGGCCAACCCCGAAACGCTCATGAAGAGCATGACCTCCGCCAAGAAGAAGGTTCTTTCCTGATGACTCAAATAACCGAAGCCCCCAAGAAGTCCGGAGGCATCCGCGACCTCGGCAAGATGTTCGGCAGCGGATCCGGAGCGAAGCAGCTCGGAATCCTCGGCGCACTGGTCGTCATCGTCATCATCTTCCAGGTGTGGACCGGGGGGCTCACGCTCACTCCCGGCAACCTGATCGCCCTGGTCAGCCAGTACTCCTACATCCTGATCCTCGCGATCGGCATGGTGATGGTCATCATCGCCGGCCACATCGACCTGTCGGTCGGATCGGTCGCGGCGTTCGCGGGCATCGTAGTGGCGTCGTTGATGCAGAACTTCAATGTTCCGTGGCCCGTCGCAATGCTGCTCGGCCTTGTGGTCGGTGCGCTGATCGGGGCGTGGCAGGGTTTTTGGGTCGCCTATGTCGGCGTTCCCGCCTTCATCGTCACCCTGGCCGGCATGCTCATCTTCCGCGGCGGCAACCAGTTCATCGGTAACGCCAACTCGGTGGCCGTGCCCAAGGAGTTCCAGTTCATCGGCGCCGGCTACCTGCCCGAGGTCGGACCGGCCACCGGCTTCAACAACCTCACCCTGCTGCTCGGGCTCATCGTGATCGTGGCCGTCATCTGGCGCGAATTCTCGGCTCGCCGCACGCAGGCCGAGATGGGCAGCGAAATGGCCCCGCTCTGGGTATCGCTGATCAAGCTCTCTGTTCTTGTGGTCGTCACCGGCTACGCCACGTTCCTGTTCGCATCCGGCCGCGTCGGCACGAGCTTCCCGATCTCGGGCATCATCCTCGGCGTTCTCGTGCTGGTCTACTCGTTCGTCACCCGCAACACGATCTTCGGTCGCCACATTTACGCCGTCGGTGGCAACTCGCACGCCGCCGAGCTGTCGGGCGTCAACTCCCGCCGGGTGAACTTCTTCGTGATGATGAACATGTCGGTGCTTGCGGCCCTCGCCGGCATGATCTTCGTGGCCCGCTCCACCGCATCCGGCCCGCAAGACGGCTTGAACTGGGAGCTCGACGCGATCGCGGCCGTCTTCATCGGTGGCGCCGCGGTCGCCGGTGGTGTCGGAACCGTGACCGGCTCGATCATCGGTGGCCTGGTGATGGCCGTGCTGAACAACGGCCTGCAGCTCGTCGGCGTTCCCTCAGACCGAGTGCAGATCATCAAGGGCCTCGTTCTGCTGGCCGCCGTCGCCATCGACGTCTACAACAAGAGCCAGGGTCGCCCGTCGATCACCGGATTCCTCACCCGTAAGCGCTCGTCGGGCGGTGGGCTGACCGTAGAGACCCCGCCGGTACCGCGCGTACAGAGCGACACGAATGCCCTCGAGCCCACCGTCGGTGCGTCGGAGACCAACCGGCCGTCGTCTGTCACCCCCAACAACTAGCTTTTTTCCCCTGCACCACCTATCCCTGCACCACACAAAAGAAAGTGATAAAAATGCGTAAAGTCGCACTAACCGCCGCAGCCGTGGCTGCGGTCGCAGCATTGGCGCTGTCTGGCTGCTCCAGCCGTGCCGGAGACACGACGACCTCCACCGAGGGAGCGTCGTCGGGTTTCGCCGCCGATTCCGTCATCGGAGTCGCACTGCCCTCGAAGACCAGTGAGAACTGGGTTCTCGCCGGTGGCCTGTTCGAAGACGGCCTCAAGGAGGCCGGCTACAAGGGCGACGTTCAGTACGCCGCCGCATCCGGCACCGTCGCCGACCAGCAGGGCCAGATCCAGTCGATGGTCACCAAGGGCGCGAAGGTCATCATCATCGGTGCCGCCGATGGTTCGCAGCTCTCGACCCAGGTCGAGGCCGCACACGATGCCGGCGCCGTCGTCATCGCGTATGACCGTCTCATCCTCAACACCGAGGCCGTCGACTACTACGTGGCCTACGACAACTTCAAGGTCGGCGAGCTCCAGGGCCAGGCCCTGCTCGACGGCATGAAGGCTGCAAAGCCCGAGGGTCCGTACAACATCGAACTCTTCTCGGGATCGTCGGATGACGCGAACTCGGCGGTCTTCTTCGACGGCGCGATGAGCATCCTGCAGCCCGCCATCGACGACGGAACCGTCGTCGTCGGCTCGGGCCAGACCGACATCAAGCAGACGGCGACCGCCGGCTGGAAGGCAGAGAACGCCCAGAGCCGCATGGACTCGCTCATCACGAGCACCTACAGCACCCAGACGCTCGACGGAGTCCTCTCCCCGAACGACACGCTGGCTCGCGCCATCATCACCTCGGTCAAGGCCGCTGGCAAGCCGATCCCGGTCGTCACCGGTCAGGACTCCGAGGTTGAGTCCGTGAAGTCCATCATCGCGGGCGAGCAGTACTCGACGATCAACAAGGACACCCGCGCCCTCGTTGCTCAGGCGATCACCATGGTCGACGAGCTCCAGGCCGGTGGCCCCGCCACCACGAACGACGACGAGTCGTACGACAACGGCGTGAAGGTCGTTCCGGCCTTCCTGCTCGACCCGGTCATCGTGACCAAGGCCAACGCGGCCGAGGCGTACGCCAACGACCCGAAGCTGTCGCCGCTCACGAAGTAGCACTCGCGTCACAGCACGCACGCTCAGGCCGATCCGACTCCCGTCGGGTCGGCCTGAGCCGTTTCTGCACCCAGTTCACCTTCGCGGATGAGGAAATTTCTGCGACACCCCGTGGTTTCCCGGTGCAGAACTCGGCGTGTCGGCAGAACTTCCTCATCCGCGAACGGCGGACGGGCGACGGGCGATGGGCGACGGGCGGGCGCGACGGGCGGGGGGTCAGATCGCGTGGGCGGCGTACTGGGTGCGGATCTTCGGGTGGTAGTCAGGGGCCGGCGTCGCCATCGTGGCCACCTTCCAGGCCGGGCGGGTTCCTGTGAGCACCCAGGCGGCCTGCGCGGCTGCCCCGTCGGCCACGTACTCGCCGGGCGTCGGGATGCTCACGGGCAGGTCGAAGACCTGGGCCGCGATCGCCTGCACGGCCGGGTTCACAGCGGCTCCGCCGATGATGAGCAGTCGTTCTGCGCGCACGCCGAGAGCGGTGACGGCCTCGACGCCGTCGGCCAGACCAGAGAGCAGCCCTTCGATGGCCGCGCGCGCGAGTCCTTCGCGCGTGGTCGAGGCGAGCGTCATGCCGAAGAGTGTGGCTGTGGCATCCGGCAGGTTGGGCGTGCGTTCACCCTCGAAGTAGGGCTGCAGTACCAGTCCGTTCGACCCCGGAGAGGCGGCGAGGGCCAGGGCGCCGAGTTCGTCGTGGGTGACCCCGAGGAGCCGCGCCGTCGCATCCAGGATGCGCGCAGCATTGAGGGTCGCGACGAGTGGCAGCCACAGCCCGCTGGCGTCGGCGAAGCCGGCCACGGTGCCCGACGGATCGGAGGTGGGGCCGTCGGTCACGGCGAAGACGGTGCCGCTCGTGCCGATCGACACCACGACGTCGCCCGCCCGGGCGCCCAGGCCGAGGGCGGCGCCCGCGTTGTCGCCGGCGCCCGGCCCGAGAACGACGCCCTCGGGAGTGGCTCCCGCTGACTCGGAGGGGCCGAGGACGCGGGGGAGGACACAGTCGTGGCCGAGGGCGGCGACGAGCAGCTCGCGGTCGTAATTGCCAGAACTCGGGTCGAAGTAGCCGGTGCCGCTCGCGTCGGAGCGGTCGGTAGTGAGCTCCGAAAGCACAGGGCCGAGCGGGCTGGTGTCATCATCGACGGGGCCGTAGCCGCGCAATCGCCACGTGAGCCAGTCGTGGGGAAGGGCCACGGCGGCGACGCGCTCGGCGTTCTGCGGCTCGACGTCGTGCAGCCAGCGCAGTTTCGTGATGGTGAACGACGCTACGGGCACGCTGCCGGTGCGCCGCGGGAGTTCCTCGGCACCGAATTCGCCGACCAGCTCGGCGGCGGCGGTGGCCGAGCGGGTGTCGTTCCAGAGCAGGGCGTCGCGGATGACCCGGCCGTCGGCATCCAGAACGACCATGCCGTGCTGTTGGCCTGCCACGGCCAGCGCGTCGACGTCGTCGAGCCCGCCAGCTGCGATGATCGCCTGGTTCAGGGCCTGCCACCACGCGGCCGGATCGACCTCGGTGCCCTCCGGATGCGGCGCGCGACCCGTGCGAACGAGCGCGCCGGTTTCGGCGTCGCGGACGACGACCTTGCAGCTCTGAGTAGACGAGTCGACGCCGGCGACGAGAGGCATGGGCAGCTTCCTTGTTGAGAGATGAGCGAGATGGCGGGCCGCGGGACTCGCGTTGCAGAGCCTTCCGCGGCCGGGGGCTGCCGCCTTTCGCGGGCGGTTTTGGCGCCGGAAAAACCGGGGCCCAAAACCCTCGCCCCAACAGCCCGCCCCCAACACGTGCGGGAGGTCCCCCCGCGGCAGCCCAACCCAACCCCAACCCCAGGCGGTGGTGTTGGGGGGGGGGGGGAAAAACCAGAAAGCGC
>NZ_CAXVWM010000052.1:0-46225 GCF_964263775.1 Agreia sp.
GCCATCCACGTCACCCCGCAGCGCGTCACCGCCAACTCCCCCGCCGTCGCCGAGCTGGTCGGCGAGCTGGCCGAGTGGGTCAAGCCCGCTCCCCGCGCCGCCGTTCAGGTTCAGGGCACGCCGCGACGTGCGGGCGGCTCGCAGGGCGCCAACGCCCAGCGCAAGCGCACGGCGCGCGACGGTTCGCCATCGGCCGGCGGCGGCGAGGGCCGTCCCCGTCGTGACCGCTCGGGTCGTCCCGCCACCGCGGGCGCCCCGGCGTCGGCCGGCGGCGCACGCCGCGGCAGCAACGGTGGAGGCCGCGCAGCGGCCCCGGCCGGCGGCTCGTCGCGCACCTACTCCACGTCGACCGGCGGACAGGGCGGCTACGCGGCCGGCGCATCCGCATCCGGCGGCAACGGTGGTGGTGGCGCGAACGGCGCCCGTCGCCAGGGACGCCGCGCCCAGGGCTAGCAGCCCGCGCTTCGCCTGAACGGGCGGAGATTCCTGCATACCGACGCTCTATTCGCCTCGGTGAAGCGGAATCTCCGCCCGTTTCTAAGCTCGAAACTAGATCAGGCGGCCAACCGATGCAAGGGCTGCGCGCAGCAGCGAGCCGCGCCCGCCCTCGAACTCGGCGGAGAGTTCGTCGGATGCCGCCTCCTGCGGGGTCATCCAGGTCACCTCGAGCGCATCCTGACGGGGTTCGCAGGTACCTGTGACCGGCACGACGTAGGCCAGCGACACGGCGTGCTGCCTCTCGTCGTAGAACTGGGTGACGCCCGGAAGCGGAAAGTATTCTGCGACGGAGAACGGGATGGGGCTCGCCGGCAGCTGCGGGAACGCCATCGGGCCGAGGTCTTTCTCGAGGTGGCGGAAGAGGGCATCCCGGATCGTCTCGCCGTACATGACGCGCCCCGAGACGAGCGTGCGCGTGATCGAGCCCGTGGGAGTGGCGCGCAGCAGCATGCCGACCTCGGTGACCTGGCCCAGGCCGTCGACGCGAACCGGAACCGCCTCGACGTAGAGCAGAGGGAGGCGGCGTCGGATCTCAGCCAGTTCGACGTCGCTCAGCCATCCCGGATTGGAATTCTGAGACGGTGTCGGCGGGATATTGCTGCCCTCGGGGGTCCACTCGGGATCGGGGTCTGGAGTTCTCACGCTCATAGTCCATTCTCACCCACGGAGCCAGCCGCCGCCGCCCGAGGACACGCTGTCGGCGGTATGCGTGAGGATGGAGGCTATGGGCGACGTGCTCGACAGATTCTCCCCCGCGACGCAGCAGTGGTTCCGCGGGGCGTTCAGCGCGCCCACCCCCGCGCAGCTCGGCGCCTGGAAGGCCGTGTCGGCGGGGTCGAACGCACTCGTCGTCGCCCCGACCGGTTCGGGCAAGACCCTCTCTGCCTTCCTCTGGTCGATCGACCGGCTCACCTCCGAGCCTCCGCCCGAGAAGGCGGGCGTTCGGGTGCTCTACATCTCGCCGCTCAAGGCGCTCGCCGTCGACGTCGAGCGCAACCTGCGTTCGCCCCTGGTGGGCATCACGCAGACGGCAAAGCGCCTCGGCACCGAGCCGCCGAACATCCAGGTGGGCGTGCGCAGCGGCGACACGACCCAGGCCGACCGTCGCACCCAGTCGAAGAACCCGCCCGACATCCTCATCACCACACCCGAGTCGCTGTTCTTGATGCTCACCTCTGCCGCGCGCGAGTCGCTCTCGACCGTCGAGACCGTCATCATCGACGAGGTGCACGCGGTCGCGGCCACCAAGCGCGGCGCGCATCTCGCGGTCTCGCTCGAGCGGCTCGACGGCCTGCTCGAGAAACCGGCGCAGCGCATCGGGCTGTCGGCCACCGTGCGTCCACGCGAAGAGGTGGCCCGCTTTCTCGCCGGCGGCCGGCCCGTCACCATCGTCGCTCCCCCCTCGACGAAGAAGTTCGACCTGCGGGTCGTCGTTCCGGTCGACGACATGACCGCGCTGCCCTCGGCGGGCGAGCGGGAAGGATCCGCGGCCGGGGCGCTCCGGGAGGACGACGGGTCGGGTGGAGGCCAGGGGTCGATCTGGCCGCACGTCGAAGAGAGCATCGTCGACCGCATCCTCGCCCACCGCTCGTCGATCGTCTTCGCGAACTCGCGTCGGCTGGCCGAGCGACTCACCGCGCGGCTCAACGAGATCTACCTGGAGCGGCTCGAAGATTCGCGCGCGAACTCGAAAATCCCGGCCCAGGTCATGGGGCAGGCCGGACAGACCAAGGGCGTTCCCGCCAGCGTCAGCGCCCGAGCGGGCGACGGAGCCGACGAGCCGATTCTGGCCCGCGCCCACCACGGTTCGGTCTCGAAAGAGCAGCGTGCGGTCATCGAAGACGACCTCAAGACGGGTCGCCTACGCTGCGTGGTCGCCACCTCGAGCCTCGAACTCGGCATCGACATGGGCGCCGTCGACCTCGTCGTGCAGGTCGAGTCGCCGCCGAGCGTCGCCAGTGGCCTGCAGCGCGTCGGCCGCGCCGGGCACCAGGTGGGCGAGGTGTCCCGCGGCATCCTGTACCCCAAGCACCGGGCCGATCTGCTGCACTCCGCCGTCGCCTCACTGCGCATGACCGAGGGCCTCATCGAGTCGTTGTCGGTGCCCACGAATCCCCTCGACATCCTGGCCCAGCAGACCGTCGCAGCCTGCGCGCTCGAACCGATCGACGTCGAGGAGTGGTTCGATACCGTTCGGCGCAGCGCACCCTTCGCCGGCCTCCCCCGCTCTGCCTACGAGGCAACCCTCGACCTGCTCGCCGGCCGCTACCCGTCAGACGAGTTCGCCGAGCTGCGCCCCCGACTCGTCTGGGATCGCGACGCGGGCACCCTCACGGGCCGGCCGGGCGCCCAGCGTCTCGCCGTCACGAGCGGCGGAACCATCCCCGACCGCGGGCTCTTCGGCGTCTTCATGGTCGGCGGCGCGGCATCCGAGCAGGCGACCGGCACCGCATCCACCGCCAAGGGCGGCAACCGGGTGGGCGAGCTCGACGAAGAGATGGTCTACGAGTCGCGCGTGGGCGACGTCTTCGCCCTCGGAGCCACGAGCTGGCGAATCCAAGAGATCACGCACGACAGGGTGCTCGTCACACCCGCGTTCGGCGAACCCGGCCGACTGCCGTTCTGGCGCGGCGACGGTCAGGGCCGGCCTGCAGAGCTCGGCCGTGCCATCGGCGAGTTCACCCGCAAGCTGGCGGGGGCGGATGCCGAAGAGCGAGCGCGCATGACCGAGAGCGCGGGGCTCGACGAGCGCGCCGCCAGCAACCTCGTCACCTTCGTTCTCGAACAGCGCGAGGCCACGGGCCACGTGCCCAGCGACAAGACCCTCGTCATCGAGCGCTTCCGCGACGAGCTCGGCGACTGGCGCGTCATCCTGCACTCCCCGTTCGGCATGCAGGTGCACTCGCCGTGGTCGCTGGCCATCGGCGCGCGACTGCGCGAGCGCTTCGGCATCGACGGCGCATCCGTGGCCAACGACGACGGAATCATCCTGCGACTGCCCGACACCGAGAGCGAGCCGCCCGGCGCCGAACTGTTCCTGTTCGAGGCCGACGAGCTCGAGCAGCTCGTCACACAAGAGGTGGGCGGCTCGGCCCTGTTCGCGTCCCGTTTCCGCGAGAACGCGGCCCGGGCACTGCTGCTGCCCCGGCAGAACCCGGGCAAGCGCTCGCCCCTCTGGCAGCAGCGCCAGCGCAGCGCCCAGCTGCTCGACGTAGCGCGCAAGTTCCCGACGTTCCCGATCATTCTCGAGACGATTCGCGAGTGCCTGCAAGACGTCTACGACCTGCCCGCGCTCATCGGGCTCGCCCGCGACCTCGACGCGCGGCGCATCCGGGTCGTCGAGGCCGAGACTTTCGACCCCTCGCCGTTCGCCAAGTCACTGCTGTTCGGTTACGTCGCCTCGTTCGTCTACGAGGGCGACAGTCCGCTGGCCGAGCGTCGCGCCGCTGCCCTGTCGCTCGATCCGACCCTGCTGTCAGAACTCCTCGGCCGCGCCGAACTGCGCGAGCTCCTCGACCCGGCCGTCATCGCGCAGACCGAGCTCGAGCTGCAGCGCCTCGCGCCCGATCGCAAGGCGCGCGACATCGAGGGAGTTGCCGACCTCATCCGAGTGCTCGGTCCGCTCTCGATGGCCGAGGTCACGGCGAGGCTCGTCGACGAGGCCGCGCCGCAGGCATCCGCTCTTCTCGGCCAGCTCGTCGAGGCGCGCCGCGCCCTGGTCGTCAACATCGCGGGCGACGAGCGCTGGGCCGCCATCGAAGACGCGAGCCGACTGCGCGATGCCCTGGGAGTCCCCATTCCCTACGGCGTTCCCGACGCGTTCATCGAGCCCGTTCCCGACCGGGTCGCCGACCTCGTCGCCCGCTACGCCCGCACGCACGCCCCGTTCACGGTGGCCGAGGCGGCGAGCCGCTACGGGCTCGGCTCCGCCGTGGTTCTGGATGCGCTGCGCCGGCTCGAGAGCGCCCGGCGCGCGCTCGAGGGAGAATTCAGGCCCCTGGGCGCAGACAGCCCGGGCGCGTCGCGAACCGAGTGGAGCGATGTCGAGGTGCTGCGGCGACTGCGACGGCGCTCACTCGCGGCACTGCGGCACGAGGTCGAACCTGTCGACACCACCACCCTGGCGCGCTTCCTGCCGTCATGGCAGCACATCGGAGGTTCCCTGCGCGGCGTCGACGGCGTCGCCACCGTCATCGACCAACTGGCGGGCGTGCCGATTCCGGCTTCGGCGTGGGAGACCCTCATCCTGCCCAGCCGTGTGCACAAGTACAGCCCGGCCATGCTCGACGAGCTCACCGCCACGGGCGAGGTCGTCTGGTCGGGCGCAGGCTCGCTGCCCGGCAACGACGGCTGGGTCGCCATGCACCTCGCCGAGACGGCCCCGCTCACCATTCCCCTCGCCGAACCGCTCGAGCCCACGACGCTGCAGCACGCGGTGCTCGGGGCGTTGGAGGGCGGAGGCGCGTTCTTCTTCCGCGCCCTCTCAGACACGGTCGGCACCGGGCTGGGCTCGGCCGTCGACGACACCGAACTGGTGACCGCCCTGTGGGACCTGGTGTGGGCGGGGCGCATCACCAACGACACGCTCGCGCCCCTGCGCTCACTCACGGGCGGGGGCAAGTCCGCGCACAGCACCAAGCGCGCGGCTCCCCGCTCCAAGCTCTATCGCGGGCGCTCCTACGCGCGCCCGACGATGGTCACCCGCATCGGTCCACCCACCGCCGGCGGGCGCTGGTCGCTGCTGCCCACGCCCGAGACCGACCCCACCGTGCGCGGGCACGCCCTCGGCGACATGCTCCTCGAGCGCTACGGCGTCGTGACGAAGGGCGCCGTGGTCGCCGAGCGCATCGTGGGCGGCTTCGCCCTGGCCTATCGCCTGCTGTCGGGGTTCGAGGAGACGGGCCGCGCTCGGCGCGGCTACTTCATCGAGACGCTCGGCGCATCCCAGTTCGCCACCGGCGGCACGATCGACCGTCTGCGCTCGTTCACCGCCGAGGCCCTGGCCGAGCGACAGAGCCCCGACAAGAAACCCGTCACCGACAGGGCCGTGACGTTGGCGGCCACCGACCCGGCCAACCCCTACGGCGCGGCTCTTCCCTGGCCGGGCGGCACCGGGCACAGGCCGGGTCGCAAGGCCGGAGCCCTGGTGGTGCTCGTCGACGGGCGACTCATTCTCTACGTCGAACGGGGAGGCAAGACGCTGCTGTCGTTCGCCACGAACGACGACGAGCTGGCCTCCGCGTCGTCGTCGCTGGCCGCGACCGTCATCGCCGGCCGGGTCGCCAAGCTCACCGTAGAGAAAGTGAACGGCGAATACGCCCTGGGCACCGACATCGGTCGTGCCCTCGAGACAGCCGGATTCGGCGCGACCCCGCAGGGCCTCCGCCTGCGCGCCTCGTAGTTCCGCTAAATGCCGCGCAGACAGCGCGACAGGCGCGGAAAACGTATCCGTTACCGGAGCCAGTCTCGTGTCGCCACATACGCTTCTGCGCATTCACAGACGTGTTCGCCAACCGGATCGTTGGCTATTCAAGCGATTCGACGATGATCGCGGACTTCCCCATGGCCGCTCTTCGCGACACGGTCGCTCTCCGCGACGTCGACGACACGAAACTTCACTCGAACCGCGGGTTGCAATTCCGGTCCAGGAAATTCGTCGCAGTGCTTCGCCGTGAGGGCATTACCCGATCGATGGGGCGGGTGGATGGGTGCGGCGACAACGCCGCGACCAAATCGTTCTTCGCCCTGCTTCCGAAGAACGTCCTCGACAAGCAGCAATAGTCGACCCGGCAGGATTATTTTCTGCGCTTCTCCTACGGCCGGGCGCCTGCGGAACCGTTCACTAGTCCCGCGAGCTTCACGAGCTGCTCCGAGTCTTCCAAAGCCGACCCGACGGCGATGACGCGTACTCCCGCGTTAAGGAACGCTTGCGCGTTTTCTGCGTCCATCCCCCCGGTAGCGACGAACTGAACCTGGGGAAACGGCCCATGCATATGAGCGAACCAATCGGTGCCGAGCCAGTGAGCGGGGAAAGCCTTCAGCCAACTCAGCCCGACGGATAGGGCGAGTTGGATGTCGGAGGGAGTCGCTACGCCGGGAATGATCGGAATGCCGACATCGTGAGCAGCGCGGACGACGGCGAGATTGAGGCCGGGCGAAACCAGGAACGCGGCACCCGCCCGGTGCGCGAGAACCACCTGATTAGGGTCGATCACCGTTCCCGCGCCTACAATCTTTCCTCTCTCGGCCCCCACCCGCACGAGTTCGCGCAGAGTCGCTTCGTCTTCGGCGCCCTGAAGCGTGACTTCAACTGCATCGATGCCAAGGTCCCACGCAGCCTTCGCGATAGCGAGCGAACGCTGCACGCCCCTTCCTCGCAAGATCGCCATTATCCGCGCCGTGGCGAAGGCCTCGTCGAACCACGCGTTTCCGACCGCAGCTATATCCGTCATTTGTGTGCCTCCTTCTCGGGAAAATCGTCAGTGGTTCGCAGCGTTTGCGCTGCACGCTCGTGTCCTAAATGTAGGCGCTCGACGACCGGCAAGCCCGCCAACATGCCAGCCAGGTACCCCCCAGCGAACGCGTCACCCGCGCCGACGGCCTCGACGACCTCGACCGAACGAGAGGGTGCGAACGTCTCGATATCCCCGGCGAATGAGGTCGCACCAATTTCGCCATCCTTGACGACGAGTTCGGGCACAGAAGGAAAGAGAGCTCGAACGGTCTTCGCTGTCGTCGTTGACCATAAGGTTTCGGCCTCGTCGCGTCCGACAAAGACAACGTGTGCACGCCCGACCAAATCCGCTAAAACAGGTGCCGCAGTCGGCGCGTCCCACAGTGCTGCGCGATGATTTACGTCGAAACTCACAGTTATCCCTCGCGCGACCGCCCTGCTGATCGCTGCAGTGAGAAAAGCGCCCGCCGACGCTGAGATCGCACTGGTGATGCCGGATGCATGCAAGACACGAACGCCGTCCCAGTCGAGGCGGTCCACATCTTCCGGAGAGAGTTGAGAGGCGGCGGAATCTGCGCGGAAGTAAATGACGCCTTTTCCGGGATCCTTTACATACAATCCCGTGGGCGAATGCGCATCGAAGACAACGGTGGAAACGTCGATTCCGCGCGCTTTCAGCTGTGCGCTCACCCGTCGCCCCAGCGCATCGGCTCCAAGTCTGCTGAACCAGCGAGCGCGATGACCGAGCGCTGCAACATGTGCGGCCACGTTCGACTCCGCTCCGCCGGCATGGACGCGAAAGGACTGCGCGTCTGCGAGCGACTCGCACGACGAGGGCGTGACGAGCGCCATCGTCTCGCCGATGGCGAGTAAGCCGGAGGGGGTCAAGACGGACTTCCTATGTCAACGACGACGGGCCGGGTGAGATGGTCAAGGCAGTCACCGGCGGCGATGTGATATCCACCCGGCTCGATTCGCCACCCGTCATCCCAGTGAGCGAGCGCACGCAACGGAACGGTGACGTGTGCCGTCGTCGTCGTTCCGGCTTCGGCTCGCACGACTGCGAATCCGACCAGCCATTTCTCCGGCCGATCGACCGCTGTTTTCGGCCTGCTCGCGTAAATCTGGATAACCTGCTTTCCCGCGCGCTCACCCACGTTCGCGACGTCCACCTCGACACCGAGCGTGTCTGGCGCCGAAGGGCCGACGCGGAGGTCGGAGAATTCCCAGCGCGTGTAGCCAAGACCGTATCCAAACGGATAGGCGGGCTCGGTTCCCGCGCGCAGCCAGGCCCGGTAGCCGATGTGGATGCCCTCCGTGTAGTCGAGGTGGCCGTCGACCGGGACGACTTCGGAGATGGGAACGTCAGCGAGGGTGACCGGCCAGGTGGTGGGCAATCGTCCGCCGGGCTCGGTCACGCCGAGGAGGATGTCTGCCAAGGCGTGCCCATACTCCTGCCCAGCGAACCACGTGAGAAGTACGGCTGCGACGTCGTTCCGCCACGGCATCTCGATGGGCGCACCGGCGTTGATTACGACGATAGTGCGCGGATTCGCCGCCGCTACGGCCGCGACGAGGTCATCTTGGCCGCCAGGGAGCCTGAGGTGCTCACGGTCATACCCCTCACATTCGGATGCCTCGTCGGTACCGACGACGACGACCACGACGTCGGTAGTGCGGGCGATCGCGACGGCCTCCTCAATCATCATGGCCCGCTCGGCATCTGTGGGGACGGGAGTCTCAGTGCCGAAGCTCACTGTCAGCGAGCCTGGCACTCCGTCGACGATCGAGCCCGGTACGAACTCGTATCGTAGTTCGATTGGCACACCCGCCTGCGCGCAAACGGCAGCGGTGGCCGCGGGGGGCGTAAAGAATGACTGCACGATGTTCGAGTCCGCCTCGAGGGTCGCCTCCAACGCGAGCTGACCGTCGATGAACAAGCGTCCGGTGCCGGGAGAGGCGAAGCCGATCTGTGTCACGCCCGACAGCTCGGGAGTGAACATTGTCGTGTACGTCATGTACTCCCGATCGATGTCGCGCTCGTGGACGCCGAAGTCGAGGATGAAGCCGCCGAAGCGTTCCTCGTCATAGAGCAGCTCGTTGCTGGCCCCGTAGTGCGCGACGTGCGCCCCAGCCCCACCGGTGATGGGGTTCGTGATTCGTGCGGGTTCGAACGGACGGAAACCGCCGTGCACTACGGCACCTTGAGCGTAGGTGATCTGCGCTCCAGGGAGCGCGTCGCGGAGACCATCGAGCGGGGTGACTTCGTGATCGGGAATGACCGTGGCGCTGCCGCCGCCCTGCACTCGCGGTCGTTTGGCGCTGTCTCCGATCACCGCGACGGTGACAATTGAATCGGCGTCCAGTGGCAGTATGTGTTCGTTGCGGACCAAGACGGAGCCTTCGGATGCCGCGCGGCGAGCGAACGCGCGCGGTTCTGGCCCGGTGGCCACCGGCTGGGGGGCGAACCCTCCGAGGGCGCCCACCCGCGCAGCCAAGCGCAGGATGTTCTGGACTTTGCGATCGATCGTCGCCTGGTCGACCTCGCCCTTGCGTACAGCCGCAACGAGTGCTTCCCCCCACGGCCCCGTGGGTCCTGGCATGGCGAGATCCTGCGCCTGACGCGCACTCTCAATGGTTCGCACCGCAGTCCAGTCGCTGACGATCACCCCGTCAAAGCCCCAGGTCGTAGTGAGCGGGTCTGTGAGCAGCCGGTTCTCGGTCGCCGTCGTGCCGTTGATCGAGTTGTACGCGCTCATCACCAGCCAGGTGTGTGCCTCGGTGACCGCCCTCTCGAAGGCGAGCAGGTACAGCTCCCGCAGCGCGCGGTCGGAGACGCGCACGTTCGCGTTGAATCGATCGGTCTCGAAGTCGTTGGCAACGAAGTGCTTCGGCGTCGCGCCCACGCCCTGCTCCTGAACGCCGTTGACGTACGCCGCAGCCAAGTCGGCCGTAAGACGGGGATCTTCGCTGAACGCTTCGAAGTGCCGACCGCCCAGTGGCGAGCGGTGCAGGTTGATCGTCGGCCCGAGCACCACGTCCACGTTCTTTCGGCGCGCCTCCGCGGCGATCACGGTTCCGTATTCGCGGGCGAGATCGACGTCCCAGCTCGCTCCAAGCGACGTGCCGGAGGGTAGGCATAGCGACGGGTCACGTTCGTCCCAAAGCACCCCACGGACGCCACTCGGCCCGTCCGAGAGGGTCATTTCGCGGAGTCCGATGGAAGGCAGCGCGGCCGTACTCCAAGCACTCGCGCCGGCGAGGACGCTCACCTTCTCTTCGAGGGTAAGGCGAGCGATCAGATCTGCGGGTGGTTCACGATCGGCCGTGCGGGACTCCGTTGACGTCGAAAGGGAATCGTTCGGAGTCATCTCAGGCTCTCCTTGATGGGACTGTGGGCACGTGCACGAGCACTTTGAGGGAGTTCTGGGTGCGGTCTGCGAGGATCTCGAAGGCTGCGGGTCCCTCCCTGAGAGGGAGCGTGTGCGAGATTAGGTCGTCGACACGCACGGCGCCGGAGGCAATCAACTCCACCGCAGGCTGAACGTCGTCATCCCACATGTGCGCAGCAGATCCGATCAGGGTCTTCTCGGCGAGCATGACTTCCGTCGTGTCGACCAGCTGGTCGTGTGCGGTGACGCTCAGCAGCACGGTCGTGCCGCCGGCTCGCACGAGACGAGTGGCTTCGCCAGCGGCGCCCTCGGCGCCCGAGCATTCGATGACAACGTCGATACCGTGCGAGGGAAAGGTTTCCGAGGCGACGACGGCAAGGGCACGTTCGACGGCAGTATCGGACCACACCGCCGAAAAGCCGAGCTGTTCGGCGAGAGCTCGGCGGCCCTCGTGGGGCTCAACGAGCACGATCGGACCAGCGCCATAATGACGCAGAACCTGCGCGGTGAGGAGGCCGATCGTGCCACCGCCGATGATCACGGCGCCACGCTCGCGCATTGGTCCGAGTTTCCGAACGGCACGCACGGCGACGGCAGTGGGTTCCGCCAGTACGGCGCTCCGCAGGTCGAGGGCCTGGGGTACGGAGATCAGGCGAGAGGCTCTACCGACGACGAACTCGGCCAAACCACCGTCGACGTCCATCCCGGTGACGACTTCATCCGGGCAGAGGCCCTCGTTGTGGTTGCGACACCAGAAGCAGTGCCCGCAGCCGGTCACAACGTCAACCACCACTGCCGTTCCCGCGGGTGGGCCGGAACCGTCTGCGGCCGAGGCCGTGACGATACCGACGATCTCGTGGCCGAGCGTTATTGGTCCGGAGACGACGATGGGGCCGTCGAGATACTCCTCCAGGTCACTTCCGCACAGCCCGACCCACTCGACCGCGATCAATGCTTCATCAGGCGCCGGCTCCGGCACGGGGACGCGTTCGATCCGCACGTCGCGCTGGCCGTGCCACCGCAACGCGCTCATTGTCGTTCCTGCTTGGGTTCTCGGCTCAGTGGCCACTGCCGGCTCCTATTTCAACCACAATGACACCCAGGACAATCAGCACGATTCCCAGCGTCATCGTGCGCGTCAGCGGCTCGCGGAAGAGCACACGCGCGAGAATTACGGTCATGGCAATGCCCGTCGCCGCCCACGTGCCGTAAGCTACCCCGACGGGCATGCCGGCCTCGAGCGCCAAACCCAGGAGCACGAAGGCAAGCAGATAACCGAGTGCTACGGGGATGGCCCAGATCTTCCGCCTGAGGCCTTCGGATGCGCGCAGCGCCATCGTCGCCGCGACCTCACTCACGATCGCTCCGGCCAGGAAGAGCCACCTCAAGAGGGCTCTCCGTTCTCTGGACGCTGCGCTCGCTGGGATCCCATCTCGACGGTCAACACACCGGTCGCGATCAGTGCGACGCCCGCTCCCGTGAGGGGCGTGAGAGCTTCGCCGAAGATCGCCGTGGCGAGCAGCGCTGTTGCCGCGACGCCGACCGCACCCCAGATTCCGTAGGCGACACCGATCGGCATGCCCAGGCGCAGACAGATCGCGAGGAGCACGAGGGCCGTGGCATAGCCGAGAACCACGATGACGTAGAAGACGGGCACCTCGAGCGCGGCCTTCAGCGAGAGGGTTGCGGCGACCTCGACCGCGATGGCGAGTGCGAGCACCGCCCAGCGTCTAGCCTTCATGCTCGTCCGCACCTCGCGAGTCTCGGGCGGACCAACGCCCGCGTTACGACCCACTATAACCCTTGTAAGACCGGTATTACCAGTACAACGCTCAGATGCTCCTCGAAGCGACCGTCACGACGAGCGGTATGTCGTCAGAACACCGTGAACGATGTCCTGAAGTTGACGCTGACTCCCCAGCAGACCTTCTAGACGGCCCACGGCCAGTTCGCTGAGTGGTACGTCGAGGTCACCCCCATACATCTCCAGAGCGAGGAGGATGTGCTCCGACATCTTGGCCGCCGCGCGATCAGGATCCTTCTGCGAAATAGCATCGACGATGTCGTGGTGCATAGGTGCACCTCGATGAAGAATCGCCGGGTCGGCGAGGCTGCGCAGTTGCACATCCAGCACGAGCGGGGCAATTGCGCCGAACAGGATGCCGAGCACAGGGTTTCCCGACAACTGCGCGATCGACGCGTGCAAGGCGAGGTCGCACTGCGTGCGCTCAATGGTCGATCCGGCACGGTCGAACGCGTCCACGAGATTCTGCAACCGCTCCACATCCTCCGGCGAGGCGCGTTCTGCGGCGCGGCGCGCGGCTTGAGCTTCAATGAGTTCTCGTGCCTCGACGAGGTCGCGAGGCGTCGCGCCCTGCTGGCGGGCTGCCGGGCCGGCCACCCCTGCGAGCTGCATCATGTCGGGCGCGTTTACATAGGCACCTCGCGCAGGAATCACGTCGATGAGTCCGCGCTCCACCATGCCCCGGAGCACCTCGCGGACGACAGGACGTGAAAGACCGCTCTCGACCGCAAGCAGGCGCTCCCCCGGAAGCTTCGAGCCGGCCGGGTACGCGCCGCTCAGAATCTTTCGCACCAACTCTGCTTCGAAGTGGGCACGGCTGGCAATTCGTGGCGCAGTCCGCGCCGCCGAGACGACGTTGATCATGCGATTCCCTTCAGGCACGCGGGCGATCCATCTTAGCCCAGCCCCGCAGGCGCGTTCACCGACTACCAGTCATGAACGGTGCCGTCGCGGAGACGGTTCACGGGCAGGTACGCCTGCTTGTAGGGATGCTTAGCAGCCGCGCTCTGATCGAAGACAACCCCCAACCCAGCGCGCTCGCCGGGTTGGAATGCGCCCCTGTCGAAGGAATATCCGACATCGAACACATCGAAGACGGTCTCTTCATGCTGCATGTACTCCTGGATGCCGAAAGCGTGATGCGACACGTCGATGTGGAGCGACGCGGCAAGCCCGATCGGAGAGATGTCAGTCGGTCCGTGTGCCGCGCTCCTGATCTGGTAGACAGCAGCGAAGTCAAGGATCCGACGCAGCCCGGTGACACCGCCTGAGTGGGTCACGGCACTGCGGACGTAGTCGATCAGCTGTTCAGGGATGAGCTGAAGGTAGTCCACCAGGGAGTTGTACGTCTCGCCCATAGCCAGAGGCACCGTGGTGTGCTCACGTACGGTCCGCATGGACTGCTGGTTCTCGGCGACGGTAACGTCTTCCAGCCAGAACGGGTGGTAGGGCTCCAACGACTTGCCGAGGCGTGCCGCCTCGATGGGCGTGAGGCGATGGTGTACATCGTGAAGGAGGTCGAGTTCATCGCCGAATTCCTGGCGGATGTTCTCGAAAACTTTCGGAATGAACCGCAGATATGATCCAGCGTCCCAACGTTCTTCCGTCGGTCGCGGCCCGGCAATGGCAGGCTCGTAGCGAGGCTTACCCGGCGTCCCAGAAATGCCGTAACCCGGATCGTTTCCCGGAATGCCGACCTGCACCCGCACGGCGTCAAAACCCTGCTCCTTGCGCTCTCGGACCGAATCCGCCAGTTCGGCGATGTCACGACCGTGGGCGTGGCCGTATGCGCGGATAGTCTCGCGACTCCGACCGCCGAGAAGCTGATACAGCGGCATGCCCGCCGCTTGCGCCTTGATGTCCCACAGTGCCACGTCGACAGCGGCTATCGCCGCCATCGTAACGGGACCGCGTCGCCAATACGCCCCCCGGTAGAAGTACTGCCAAGTCCCCTCGATCGCCTGCGCGTCACGGCCGACCAGCAACGGAGCGATGTGGTCCTGCAGGTAGCTCGCGACGGCCAATTCGCGACCGTTTAGCGTCGCGTCCCCGACGCCGACGAGTCCGTCGTCGGTGGTGACGAGGAGAGTAACGAAATTGCGCCCCGGACTGCAGACCACCACCTCGGCGGATACGATATTCAACTTGGGCATTCCTTTCATTACTCGGAAGGTCTCCATCAGACTGAAGGAGGCGGGGCCAGCCTATCCGAAACTGGTCAGGCCGGTCAGTCCTGAATTGAATCCTCATACCTTCAGGTAAGGATTCGGGCGACCCAGGTGTCGCGCGCGGCACGGCAAGCTCGCGAAACGACCGCGTTCGGGAGATACCTGTCGAATCCGTGGAAACCGCCGTCCCACACGTGAAGTTCGGCCTGCACCCCTGCCGCCCAGAGACCGGTGGCGTATGCGACGTCCTCGTCTCGAAACACCTCCGCGCTGCCGCAATCGACGTACGCCGGCGGGAGGCGCGAAAGATCGGTCGCTCGGCCGGGCGCGGCATAGATCGACACGTCGCCTGTCGCCCGTCGATCGCCGAGGAGCGCTCTCCAGCCTGTGACGTTCGAACCGCGGTCCCATGTCCCCACACCGTCGATCTGCCGGGAGGAGACCGTGGCATCACGGTCGTCCAGCATGGGACACATCAGCAGTTGGCCCGCCAGCGCCGGGCCTCGGCGGTCGCGTGCAAGCAGCGCAAGACCGGCCGCCAGCCCACCACCCGCGCTCCTGCCCGCTACGATAAGGCGATCGAGGTCGATGTCGAGCTCTAGGGCGTGTTCCGAGGTCCAGAGAAGGCCCAGGTAGCAGTCCTCGATGGGATACGGATCGGGAAACTCCGGCGCGAGTCTGTACTCGACGCTGACGCAGACGCCGTTCACCGCCTCCAGCCACCCGAGCACAATATCGATGCCACCGAAGCGTTCTCCTGTGATCATTCCTCCGCCGTGCACGTAGAAAATTCCGGGACCGGCTCCTGCGCGACCCTTCTTCGCCAGCACGCTGACCACGATCTCGCCGCCGTCGTGCCCGACGATCGTCACATCCCGCCGAGAGAAGCCCCGAACCATGATGGTTTCGAGCGCAGGGGCGGAATCCGCCATTGCCCGCAGAGCGGGGATCATCTCCTGTGTGATCGTCGAGGGAATTTCTTCCGTAAGCGCTTTCAGCTCGGGTTCGAGTTCCGCGTCGAATGGGGGGCGGCGCATGGACTCAACCCTTCACCGCGCCCGCCATCACACCGGCGACGAGTTGCTTTCCCGTCACGACGAACAGCAGGAGCAGAGGAATCGTCGCCAGCAGGGCGCCCGCGAGAACGATGGAATAGTCGATGAAGTAGTTCGACTGGAGTAGCTGCAGCGATACCGGCAGCGTGGGGTTCTCCCCGTTCAGCACGATGTATGGCCAGAAGAAGTCCGTCCAACTCATGACGAAGGTGAACAGACCGAGCATCGTGGCCGCTGGTCGCAGAACCGGCAGCACCACGAGGCGGAACGACTGGAACGTGCTTGCCCCGTCGATTCTCGCCGACTCGATCATTTCATCGGGCACAACCTGCCCGATGTACTGTGTCATCCAGAAGACGCCGAACGCGGTGACAAGGTTTGGAACGATTACGGCCGTCAGCGTGCCGACCCAGCCGAGGTCGGACATAGCGATGAAGAGCGGCACGATCCCGAGTTGGGTCGGCACGGCGATCGTCGCGACGACAAACACTAGGAGCGGTCCGCGACCCCGGAACCGGAATTTAGCGAAGGCGTAGCCAGCCAAGGTCGAGAAGAAGACGACCGACAACGACACGACCGTGGACACGATGATGCTGTTCATCAACGCGCGCCAGAAGTTGACGGCCGGATTAATTACCACCGCCTCGATGTTGGCGAAGAAGTTGCCGCCTGGAAGCCACGATCGATCCGGGTCACGAACAGTGGAGGCATCGCCGCTTCCGATCAGCAGGGACCAGTAAAACGGGAAGAAGCTGATCAGGACGACGGCTGCGAGGAAGATGTACACACCCAGTCCCGCTCGACCCGTCCGGAGCTTCCGTCTGCGACGAGGCAATTTGACCGGTTCGCCCTCGCGCTGTTGCGCGATCTGGACCTGTTGCTCGATCACTCGTTCCTCCGTGCCTCGTTGCGTGCGATTCGTGTGCTGATGAAAAGATTGATCAACGCGAAAACGATGATGAGAAGAAAAAGGAGCCAGGCGGCGGCCGAAGCGAGCCCGAAGTCGAGCTCCCCCCACCCGAGGTTGTAGATGTAGAGCGGAAGCGTGAGCCATTGCTTGTCGGGCCCGCCCTGTCCTTGGTAGTCGTACAGCCGCGGCTCCGCGAAGATCTGCAGACCACCGATCGTCATCGTGAGTATGACGAAGATCATCGTCGGCCGCAGCTGAGGAATCGTGATCGAGAAGAATTGCCGCAACACCTTTGCGCCATCGACGCTCGCCGCTTCGTATAGATCGCGCGGGATGGCCTGCATCCCCGCGAGCAGAATCAGTGCGGTGTTCCCGAGCCAGCGGAAGTTCACCATCGTCGAGATCGCCACGTGGCTGGCGAGAACGTCCTGGTGCCAGCCGATCGGATTCAGCCCGAGGTCCGTGAGAATCGAGTTCGCGAGTCCGGATTCGTCGGCAAAGAAGCTGTTGAAGATCAATGCGATGGCCACCGGCGTCACGACGTACGGGACCAGAACGCTCATACGCCAAAACGTGCCAGCACGGATGTTCCGATCGAGAGCCGCCGCGATTACGAGCCCGATGATCAAGTGCGGCACCATCGTGAGCACGAAGATGCTGAGCGTGTTTCGGAGTGCCTTCCAGAAGTCCGACTCTCCCAGGATCTCCGTAAAGTTGCTCAAGCCGACGAAGTCACCCTGACCCGCTATGAGGTTCCAGCTGTTCAGGGCAACCCAGGCCGTGTATACCAGCGGAGCCAGCCCGACGATCGCGAAGAGCACGAAGAAGGGGAGCACGTACAGGTACGGCGAGTATTTGAAGTCCCAACGATTGAGAGACGACCCAAAATTGCGTCCGCGCGGGGAGGGGCTTGGCCCGCTTGAACGCCCTGTACCGCCTCGGATGCCGGGTGGATCCGTTTTGCGCGCCGTCGTCGTCATTCGCGGGCTCCTCGCCCAACTCGTGTGCTGACCGCGTCGCCGCCGTCGCCGAATATATGCAAAACGTACTCCTCGGGGTGCTACCGGCACCGCGCTCTGCTCGAGGCCGCGCCACGTCGGTGTGGATAAGGGTGATTCTAGTGCATGTCTTACCGGTATTACCAGTCTGCTGTCGCCGAATCGACGAGCAGATCCTCATCAAGTGGTGCGGATGTGATTCTCGTGGTTAGTTGCTGATGCCATTCGACCTCACGCCACATTCCGACGAACTGCGGTCCGCAGAAGTTGCTCGTTGCGATACCCGTCCATCGCCCCTTCGAGGCAACGTACTCTACTGCGCGAGCGTTGAGATCGAGGATCCAGTCCCAGTCGAGCCCGGGCCAGTCCTTATAGTCCACAACGGCCCAGCCCTCAGTCGTGTGCACCGGAAGCCTCGCAGCGCGCGACCAATCGGCGATCCGATCGATGTCCGCGAAGAGCAGGGCGTCGTACGTTTCTCGATTCGCCTCATACTCTCGTCTTCCGTTGCGGGCCAGATTGTCGAATCCGATCGGGGCAAACCGTTCGAACCCGTAGCCCACCGCCTTGTTGTAGCGGTCGTCGTCCGCCCCCGCCATCCACGTGTGCACTTCGAGGAGATCGAGCATGCCCACATCGAGCTCCTGCCAGCGATCGAACTCCGTGTGGAACGAATACGTGAAGGCAAGTGTTGGGTAGTCGTTTCGCAGTTCGGCGATGGATTCCCGCATCCAGGCTACGAGGGATGGCTCCGTCTTGCTCACCTGGCTTTCCGGGCGGCCAGCGGTGTAGGCGGCCCAGCGCTGCTGGGGGAATTCGTTGCAAAGGTCGACGTACAGAATCGAATCAAGCAGTCCCGCCGCCTCGATGCGGCGGAGCGTGTCGCGCCAGATCCGGGCTTGGTCGGCCGGGGTGACGATCGTCTCCCGGGTGCGGGCCGCGCCGTCTCGGTACCAGGTGCTGAGCGCGACCACGATGCCGTACCGTCGCGCCGCGCGGATGAACTCGATGAGCGAGGGAAGAACGGTTACGGAGAGGGGCGACTGCGCACCCCAGCTCGTCTGCGTCCACATCGGTTCCAGGCGCCAGGTACGGTGCGCATCGGCCGAGATCAAGTGCGGATACGCATCGATCCGAACGGCGTTGTACCCGCGGTGCGCCAATTGGCCCAGCGCGACGTTCCAGTCCTCATATCCCGCACCGGGCCACCGCCGTTCGAGCCACGAAAAATCCCACATCGCGATGGCATACGGATGCTGTGCTGAACTGCTCATTTTTCTCCTCTTGCCCCACCGGCCCGCGTGCGAGATACCCGAAACGGGGCCGCCGCAACGGCACGCGGCGACCCCGCTCGGCGGGTCAGTCAGCCAGCGCTTTCGATTCCTTGACGATTTGATCCCATGCGTCATCGGTCGACTGCTGCCCTGCTTCCACGCGCGACATGGCGTCGAACACGACGGTGTCGATGGCCAGGAAGTTCGGCCCCTTGTACGTAACGACATTGATGGCTTTCGACCGATCCGCGAAGATCTCGCCCACCGAGGCGTCGCCGAAGAACGCGTTGGTGACGGTGGTGAGGTCCGGAGAGGTGAGCGCTTCTTCGCGACTGGGGAACGCACCTCCGGCCATGAAGAGAGCGATTTGCTGCTCGGGCGCCGTCAGCCATGCGGCGAGGGCCGCCGCTTCCTTGGGGTGTTCACTCACCGCCGGGACGGCGTAGTAAGAACCTCCGGCGTTGCCGCCACCCCCGGGGAACGAGTTGGCCACACGCCAGTCGGTGACGTCAGCAGAGTTGCCTTCGATCATGCCTAGCATCCAGGTGGGGCACGCGATCGTCGCGTAGGCGCTGGAGCCCATTCCCGCCATCCAGTCCTCTGAGAACGGGATGAGTCGCGCCGACAGTGTCTCCGACTCCTTCAGCGAGTTCTTAAAGATGGCTTCGACCTCGGGGTTGTCCACGACGATCTTGTCGTCGGCGTCCTCATACGGGTAGGGCATCTGTTCGAGTTGGGCCTGGTACGTCTGGTACGCCGAGTCGTACCACGCGCCTGCCCCACCCGCAGCGGCGAACTTCTCGCCCGCTGCGAAGTAGTCGTCCCAAGACGTTCCGAGCATCTCGGCGACGGCGTCCGGCTCAGACGGCATCCCTGCCGCCGCCAGCGCGTCCGCGTGGTAGCAGATCGCCATCGGACCGGCACCGGCACCGTACGCCCACAGTTCACCGTCTTTGGTCACGGGCTCGGCCTGGCTCGCCAGCCAACCGCCGTTGCCGTCATCGACAACGGGATTGAAGCTGCTCGAGTAGGGGGCCAGCTCGCCGATCCACGACACTTCGAGCTGCTCGACATCGGCCAGACCAGTCTTGGCCGCAAGCTTGGTGAGCAGGCTCGTACGCGCGTCGCCGGCGTTGGCGGCGGCCGCTACCTCGACGGTGATGTTCGGGTTCTTTTCCGAATACTGCTCTGCCAGCACCTTGACCTGCGTGGCGTCTCCGAAAGCGGCGAGCTTCAGCGTGATGTTCCCGCCCGATTCGGATGACGAGTCGGTGGACGCGCTGCATCCTGCGAGCGCTAGCGACGCGGCGGTGACCGCGATCACCCCCGTGATCCACTTGCGGTGCGATGTCGCCAACCGATTGTTCATAAGCGTTCTCCTAGTTGCGTCATTGGAAAAGGATTCTGGACTCTTCTTGAACGTCGGGTGTCCAGGTTCTCGACTAGAGTACGACATGTAAGACCGGTATGACCACTATTCTTTTTCTTATTCGTTTCTCTCACCGTCGATGGAGGCAATCATGAACTCGCGAACCAACATCGTGCTCATCGTCGCCGACGACCTCGGGTTCGGCGATCTGGCCGCGTTCAACCCCGCGTCGGCCATCGTGACACCGAATCTCGATTTCATGGGGGCCGACGGTGGAAGCTTCACTGACGCACATGCCACCTCGTCGGTGTGCTCACTGAGCCGGTACTCCATGCTGACCGGCCGATACAACTGGCGATCGGGCCTGAAGAGCGGGATCGTGTGCATGTGGGACGGACCGATGATAGAGGAGGGCCAGCACACGATCGCCTCGATCCTCGGCGATGCCGGATATGACACGGCGTGCATCGGCAAGTGGCATCTCGGGTGGGACTGGCCCACTCATGACGGATCCCACCCGAACGATACGCTCCCCCACGGGCTGGCGAACGCCGAAACGCATCAGCACCGCATCGACTTCGGGTACCAGAACATCGACTTCAGCAGACGCATCGCGGGTGGCCCCACCGATCGTGGCGGCATCAAGCGCGACGCCTGGGAAGGGGGGCACCGGGTCCCGCGCATCGCCGAGTGGCCGGGCGTCGTTCCCGCAGGATCGCGCTCGAACGAGCTCATCAGCCTGGTCGATCTGCTGCCGACTCTTCTCGACGTCGCAGACGTGCCCCTTCCGCCCGACCTACGGCCTGACGGAGTCTGCCTTCTCGCGTCGTTCGAGGGTCGCGAGGGCCCCGTCCGCGACGGCATCGTCACGCATTCCGGTACCGGAAAATTCGGCATCCGCCGCGGCGATTGGATGTACATCGATGCGATGAGCGGCGCCGAGAACGACGAGCCGGCGTGGCTCCGCGAGACTCGCGGTTACACCAGTGACGACCGGCCCGGCGGGCTGTACAACCTCGTCGACGATCCGCAGCAGCGGATGAATAGCTATCAGGAGCATCCGCAACTCGTAGCGGAGCTCGCCGCGGAGCTGCACCGGCTTCGCACCCCCCGCTAGCCTCTCGGAACACGAAAGCGAGTCAAGAAATGCGACCGACGTTCGACCGCCCCTTCGCGATCACGATGTGGGACTTCTCCTGGCTGGAGCGGCGCTGGCCCGGAGCAGGCTACGAGGACTGGGATCAGGTCCTCGCAGAGCTCGTCGACCGAGGCTACGACGCGGTGCGCATCGAGGCGTATCCCCACCTCGTCGCCGCCGACCCGTACCGCACGTGGGAGTTGCTGCCGGTCTGGAACCAGCAGTCGTGGGGCGCGCCGTCCATCGTCCACGTGCAGGTCCTGCCCGCTCTGCTCGACTTCCTCCGCGCCGCCAAGCGACACGGAGTGGCCGTAGCGCTCTCGAGCTGGTTTCGCGAGGACCGCGATAACACGCGCATGGCCGCGCACACGCCGACCGATTTCGGCCAGATGTGGCTGCAGACGCTGCAGCACATCGACCAGGCCGACCTCCTGGACACGATTCTCTACGTCGACTTCTGCAACGAGTTTCCGCTGGAGATCTGGGCGCCGTGGCTCTACGCCGACCAGCTGCTGCGCAACGCCGCGCGGTACGACCTTCCGGCGGAGACACTGCTCACCGACGTCATGCCCGGAATCCAGAGCCGAGCATCGGATCGCGTGGTCGACTGGATGCGACGCTCGATCGAGGTGGCCCGCGAGGTGTACCCCGATCTCGACTACACGTACTCCACGACGACGGAGCTGACCACCTGGCAGAGCCAGGATGTGTCGATGCTCGACGTGCTCGAACCGCACGTGTGGCTCGCGGACAATGATTACAGCGACTACTACAAGGTCATCGGCTATAACTACGAACGCTTCTCCACTATCGGCTACGACAACCTGGTGCGCATCGGCCGGCAGACGTACGAGGAGAACCGCGAGAAGTACGATGCGGCGCTCTTCCGCATGATCGACACGGTCGCAGACTGGTCGCGAGCCACAGGAAAGGCGCTCTACATCACGGAGTGCTGGTCTATCGTCGACTACAAGGACTGGCCCGGGCTGGAGTGGGACTGGATTCTGGACATCACCGCCCGAGCCGTCGAGTACGCTGCCGCGACGGGGCGATTCGTGGGAATCGCGACGAGCAACTTCTGCGGCCCGCAGTTCGTGGGGATGTGGCGCGAGATCGAGTGGCACCAGCGCCTCACATCTGTCATCAAGAACTCTCCGATCGACGAGGATCTGCGCACACGGTCGCTCGACCGCTAGGCCGCGTTCCGCGCGATCGTGGTCATACGGCGATCGTGCGGAACCCGGCGTTGCCCATCGACGAGTCCGGCGTATTCTGCGAGCGTGCCGAGTTGCGGAAGCGATTGCAGTACGAGGGGTGGCACAGGTAACTGCCGCCGCGGAGCACTCGTTTCCTACCACTCGAGGGGCCCCGGGGGGCGTATTCGGGCGCGACCGCGTAGTAGGTCGGATCGAACCAGTCGGCGCACCATTCCCAGACGTTTCCGACGGACTGCCACACGCCGTAGCCGTTCGGTTCGAAAGAACGCACCGGCGCCGTGCCGAGGTGGCCGTCCTCCATCGTGTTCACTGCGGGGAAGACACCTTGCCAAATGTTGGCTCGCCAGCCGCCCTCGTCGACCTCGGCATCACCCCAGGGGTACTTCGCGTCGACGCGCGCGCCCCGTGCGGCGTACTCCCACTCCGCTTCGGTCGGCAGGCGGCGACCCGCCCACGCGCAATACGCCACGGCATCGCTCCAGCTCACGTGCACCACGGGATGGTCCTGAAGGCCGTGAAGCGTAGACCGAGGGCCGTGCGGATGCGTCCAGTCCGCGCCCCGGACGCCTATCCACCAGGGCGTACCGCTCGCCGGCCCCATGATGTCTCCCCGATCGGATTCCACCAGGAGATGGAAGACCGCGGAGAACCCGAACGACTCGGCCTCCGTCCGGTAGCCGGTGTCGTCGACGAAGGTCTCGAAGTCGGAATTCGTCACGCACGTCGCGTCGATCTGGAAGCCGTCAAGACGCACCGGATGCCGCGGCGTCTCTCCGTCGAACGGATTGCGATCACCGGAGGAATCGCCCATCACGAATGTTCCCGGCGGGACGGTTGCCTGCGCCACCCGATGGCCGTGAGATTGGTCGGGAGGACACGGCGCGGGGATAGGCACCGGCAGAATCGCACCAGATGTCGATCGCGCGGGCGCGCTGCAGCAACATCCGTCGCCCTCGATCGGCGCATCGCCATTCAGGTGCGTCTTCACTCGATCTCCGCGAGCTCCGCTGCCAGTCGGCGGAGAACGTCGATGGAGGTCGCGAGCATGGCAGCGACGTCGTAGAGGGACACGTCCTCCGTCGCCTCCACCAGCTCTGTGCGCGTCACGTCCGGCATCCGTTCCCGCACGATCTGCCGCGCGCGGGGGTCTGCCAAAAGAAGCGGGAGCGAGGACCCCAGGTTCAGCCGCCCCGCGACGAAATCGGCCAGCGGGGGCATCCGCTCGGCGGCCCGCTCCGCGTTTCCCCGCTGTGCCCGCACCGCAAGATGTTCCCGGCTCGCCGGACCGACCATGGGCACGCCTAACCGCTCGAACTGGCTGGCGGGAGCCTCGCTCTCACGCATCAACCGAACGAGGAGGTCAATCATCCGCAGTTCGTTGCCGTCGTCGTCGAGCGGGTTCAGCTGTCCAGGGTCGGATTCGAGGTCGAACAACAGTGAGCCGAAGGTGTGCGGATTGATCAGGCTCGTCGCCGGGATCTTCAGCGGACGCACTCCCTTGGTGAACCCGAACGGTGCGGCGAGCTCGATGTCGCTCAATTCCTCGACGGAGAATCGCGATCGCATGTGAGTGGGCATGAGCGTGAAGTCTTCGAGCGGTTCGTTCGACGACGACGCGGAGGCGCGCATGTACACGTAGCGGCCGTCCGTGACGTTGACATGGCCGCCGTGCCCGCCGAAGAGCACGCCGTCGCGGTGTTCCGATGCCTGGGCCGGCGACAGTGGCCGGCCCTGCATGTCCGACGCCGGATCGAGATCGAAGAAGCTGAGGAGGGTCGGGGCGATGTCGATCGTCTGGGTCAAGTCGCCGGATCTCTCGCCTGGCCGTGGTGAGCGCGGATCCCAGAGGAAGCCGGGAAGGTGGACGAGCTCGTTGAACCACGGCTGGATGGTCTTGGACCACCAGCCGTGCTCGCCGAGGAGATAGCCGTGATCCGTGGTCACGAGAAGCATTGTGTCGGACCACAGATCGAGCTCGTCCATCATGTCCAGAACGCGGCCCAGAGATCGGTCGCACATGCTGACCAGCGCTTTGTAGGCATCCCTTGCCTGCGCTACACGATCGGATGACTCTGTGACCTTCGCATACGGCGGCCAGTCGAACGGCTCAGTAACGGCCGCCGAGCCGTAGAGGTCGGCGTACTGCGGGTAGGAGAAGAACGGTTCGTGCGGGTCGAACGTCTCGATCTGCACGAACCACGGCTCCGCCGCGTCGGCATTGGATCGGACGAAGTCGATGCCCGCGTCGAACGTGCGGTGCTGCGGATGGTCCTTTTCGTTCTGTAGGTGATTCCGGTTTATCACGTCCTGGCGGTACAACCCGGTGAGCGCGTCCTGCGTGTCCGAGAGAGGGCCTACTCGGCCTTTCCACGGGTCTCCCTCTTGACCTCGGAAGAACTCCCAGGTCGAATAGCGCGTGTGATAGGTCGCGCCGCCGTCCTCCCAATAATGCTGGTGATCGCTCGCAAGGTGCGTGTGCACCCCCGCGGTCTTCAGCATCTCCGGCATCGAGTCATCCCAGGGCTCCAGGGGGCCCCACGACCGGTGCAGAAAGTTGTAACGCCCCGTGTGCAACTCCCGCCGAGCCGGCATGCAGGGCATCGATCCAGCGTAGAAGTTGTCGAGAGTCAGGGTTCGCTGCGCGAGCCGTGCGAAGTTGGGCGCGACGATCTCGTCGGAACCGTATGGCGGAAGCATGTGTCTGTTCAGACTGTCGAACATCACTAGGATCGCTCGCTTCATCGCTCACTCCTTCGTAACTGGTATTACCGGCCTGACAAGTGTACATTCGAACCGCGCGTGGCACGCGCTCGAAGAACTTACCTCGACGGGACCGGTATGACCGATGATCTGCCTGCTGCGCATCCTGCTTTCACAAGGGCAGACATCCCGTGCGTCCTTGAGACGGTGAATTTGGCGGCAGGCGCCGATCTGGACCGGGCCATAAAGCGGGTGGCTCGGTGAAGGGGCGTTTCCCCCGCTCCGTATTCTCCGTCGGGAAGGAGCCCGACCCGCGGTTCACGATGGCGAACGAGAGGACGTTCCTTGCATGGATCCGCACGTCGCTGGCGCTGATCGCTGGCGGCGTCGCACTCGAGGCGCTTGGGCTGGATCTACAGGTCCAGCTGCGGCTGGCAGCCGCTGGCGTGCTCGTCCTTGCAGGAATGGTCGTCCCGCTCATCGCCTGGCGAGAGTGGATGCAGACAGAACGCGCACTTCGCCTGGATGAGCCACTCCCTGCGGCGCGCACGGGCCTCGTGATGGCCGCGGCCATCGCTCTCGCGGGGCTGCTGGTGGCCGTCGCCCTGCTGCTGCGATGACGATCGGGCCGGCCGACCCCGGCCTTCAACCCGAGCGGAGCGAGCTGGCATGGCGACGTACGGCACTGACTATCGCTGTCGGATCATTGATCTCGATGCGAGTCCTGCCGATCACTCTCGGCCACCCCGCGTGGAGTCTCGTCGGAGTTGCCGGTCTCGCGTTCGCGGTATGGCCTTGGACCCAGGCACGCCGGCGCGGACAGCAGATGCGCGACGCTCTGCGGGACCGGACCGCAACGCCTGTCGTCGGAGGCGGGGCGCTCCTGACGATGGCGTTTTTTGCATTTACGTGCGGTGTCGTGGGCACCCTCTATGTCGTATCGGTCGCCCTCGGATCAGCATCCGTCTGACCGCCCCTCGCGATGCCGTGGAGAAAGCGGATCAACAGGCCGGCAGGGGCCGCGCCATGCGCAGAGCGTAGACGACGAGGTCGGTGTTGGCGCTGCCCATCACGACGATCTCGCTCATGCGACGCCGATCACGCGCCGGCCTCAAACCGGTCGCGAAGCGCGACCGTGCGGCTGGCAAGGTCGGAGATCCGGGAGCCGTCGAAGCCGAAGAGCGCGGACCGGGTGCGGTCGTGCAGCGGTGCGATCAGGGTGTCCGGCAGCCCGCCGCGGCGGGCAAGGATGCCGGAGACCGAGCCCACGGTCGCGCCGTTGGAGTCGGTGTCCAGGCCCGACATGACGGTGCGGCCCACCGACGTGGTGAAATCGCCGTCGCCCCACAGGAGGCCGAGTGCGACCACTGCCGCGTTGTTGATCGTGTGGACCCAGGCGTACTGGCCGTATTCGTCGCCGATCCGGGCACGCGCGGTGAGCCAGTCGAGTCCGTCGTCTCGAAGTGCAAGTACGAAACGCACGGCTGCCGCGAGTCGCGAGCGTGGCGGAACGACGCCGAGAGACGTCTCGATCGCGGACCGGGCATCGGGCGCCGTGAACGCTGCGGACACGAGCGCCGCAGCCCACATTTCGCCGTAGACCCCATTGGCCGTGTGCGAAAGCGTCGCATCGCAGTAGGCGAGGCTCGCCGCCGCCCAGGGGTTGCCGGGCAGGACGTACCCGAACACATCGCCTCGAATTTGCGCGCCGATCCATTCCCGATACGGATTGCGCACCCGGGCTGTGTGCGGCGACCGCAGCCCGTTGACCAGGTTGATGTAGGCAGCGCGCTCGGCCGTGAACACCTGGCGCAGCGGCAGCATCTCGGTCCAGGCCTCGCCGACCTCGTGCGTGGTCAGCTGCGTGCCGTGCTTCTCGAGGAGATGCAGGGCCAGGATCGCGTAGTCGATGTCGTCGTCGCGTGCTGATCCGTCAACGCGGCCGCGCGTGCTGTGGGTCCAGCTCGCATTGAGCTCGAACTCCGCCGGCATCGGATCAAGGACTGGGAAGTAATCGGTGAGCGGATAGGCGTCGGCGCGACGAAGGTAGTCGGCGATGTGATCGACGGTCCAGTGATCGCCCCACTCGACCGGTTTGCCAAGGTTGCAGCCCGCGATGCGTCCGAGCCACGCGGCATCCACCCGGTCTGCATAGGTGCTCGAATCGACGCTCAGGGCCGTGGGCGGCCCGCCGACGAGCGACGCTTCGATGTCCGCTAGCGTCTCGGGTTCTTCCCATGGCCAATCGCGCCGCGCGGACTCGGACATGACGTCGACGAGCGCGAGAATGCCGTCGCGGTCGTCGGTGGCCAGCCGGTTCGCCGCAATTACGATGTCATCCACGTCGTAACCGCTCTCACGGCGTTGGGTCACCTCGTCGGCGAGAAGTGCTGTCAAGATCAGCGGATCGTGATCGGCCGGCTTGAACCTCGCGTCCAGGGCGGGCATAAGTGTCGCTCGTGCAGTCATTTCACACCTCGTTGTCGATCGCGTAACTAATAGGAGTGTACGACGAAGTGGTAAGGCCGGTAATTCCACACGGGCTATCAATGACGCGGCCGATGTAATCAAGACCGATTGCCTCCCTAGACGACGCATTCGGCTCTTCGAGCATCAGCTCTCTCCAATTTCTTGACCATGAAGGCCCACTCTGGCACTCCAGACCTGTCCTCGTGGTCAAACGTGCTCGAAATGCACTCCAGTTCGGCACTGCGCTAAATCGGGCTTGGCGGATGGCACTCGGCAGTCCTCGGGGATGTAAATCTGACCTTCAGATTTCAAACCGACGAGAAGGAACCGACGAGCACGAAACTACTCACGATCGAGGTGAACGGCTCCATCGCCAACGACATCGAGAGGATCGTCGGCCAGGACGTGACAGATCGCTGCGCCTGGGACAGCCTTGAGGTCGCGGTTCAGAACTGGCTTAAGCGGGGCCGACAACACCGGCGGCTACCAATCGTTTGACAACGGGCAGCCATTCGAGAACGGGCGCGAATGCGTCATCGACGTCTCCAGCGATCGCCAGCACGCCGAGCTCGGATCACCTCGACTATCGAGCGGTCGAGTTCGTGCCATCGCGAGGGGCAACTTCCGGCGCGAAAAATACGAGCGCACCTACTGTGCTCAAAGCATCGGCCCGTTGGGGGACGAAGCCGCCAACAAAACGGCGGCAACTGAGGGACGGTTCACAGAGAAAGGTTGTAGGGCGACGCGGTGGGGCCTGCCCCGGTGTCAAGGCACAGATTTTGCTCATTTTTGACAAGAAAAGATGCCGCTTGTCGTCGACTCAACCCTTATGGCGACAACCAAACGGTGGCGACGGAGGCCGTAGCGGCGCATCCGCGTAGTGTGGACGGCATGCCCGAGGGTGACACCGTCTATCGAACCGCCCGACACCTCGACCAGGCACTCGCCGGCGCGACCCTCACCCGCAGCGACTTCCGCGTTCCCCAGCTCGCCGAGCTCGACCTCTCGGGCAGGGTCGTCGAGGGCGTCGCCAGCGTGGGAAAGCACCTGCTCACCCGGGTCGGCGAGGTGAGCATCCACACCCACCTCAAAATGGAGGGATCGTGGCACCTCTATCGGCCGAAATCGACCTGGAAGCGCCCGGCTTACGCGGCGCGGATCGTGCTCGAGACGGCCGACTGGGTCGCCGTGGGCTTCGATCTGGGCACGGTCGAGGTCGTCGCCCGCACAGACGAGGAGTCGGTCGTCGGCTACCTGGGCCCCGACGTGCTCGATCCCGACTGGAACGACGCACTCGCCGCCGAGGCCGTGTTCCGCCTCGCGGCCCAGCCCGAGCGCGAGTCCCACGTCGCCCTGCTCGACCAGCGCAACCTCGCCGGCCTCGGAAACGTCTACGCCAACGAGTTGTGCTTTCTGCGGGGTGTTCTGCCCGCCAGGCCGATCGGCGAGGTGGCCGATCTGCCGGCCCTCGTGGCCCTCGGGCACCGCGTGATCCTGGCCAATCGCGACCGCACCGAGCGCTCCACCACCGGCGACCTCCGACCCGGTCGGCAGAGCTGGGTCTATCGCCGCGAGGGGCAGCCGTGCCGCCGGTGCGGCACGCGCATCCGATCGGGCCAGCTGGGCGCCGACCCGCTGTCGCTGCGCGATGTGTACTGGTGCCCGCGCTGTCAGCGCTGAGGCTCCGCGCGTATTCTTGGCCTCGTGATCGATGACATCAAGAAGCGCGCCCTGCACCGTACCCGCATCCTCGAGGGGCAGCTGCGCGGCCTCGAGAAGATGATCGAGAACGAAGATTACTGCGTCGATATCATCACCCAGTCGCTCGCCATCCAGAAGTCGCTCGGGTCGCTCAACAAGCTCATGGTCGAGAACCACCTCAAGACGCACGTGACCGAGATGTTCGACGAGGGCGGAGACACCCGCGACGGCGCCATCGACGAACTCGTGAAGATCTACGAGCTCAGCCGCAACCGGTCATGACCCGTCGAGTGCCTTCAGCTGTCGTTTGAGCGCGACCTGGCGATAGCTCTCGTCGACGAGCTCGCCCACGAGCGTCCAGTCGACCGCGGCCTCCAGGTCGATCGCCAGCCAGCCCGCGGGCCCGAAGTACGGGGGCACGAAGACCTCGTCTCTCTGAACCAACGCCGGATACTCGTCGGGGTCGGGCTTGAACACCATCGAATGAGGCCGCTTCATCGATGCGCCGACGGTCACGAAGATCTTCTTGCCGGCCCGGAACGTCGGCCGGCCCCACGCCAGCACCTCCGCGGCCTCCGGATAGGCCATGCAGAGCCCGCGCACGCGTTCGACGACGACATCGTCTTCGTCGAACAACCCCGGATGCTCCATTTCCCGAGCATATCTGCGGGCAGCAGGACTGACAACGGCATCCGGTATCGTCGACACGGTGACCGACTTCTCGCCCACCCAGCCCGTTATCGACGACCGGGCGGTGGTGTGGTCGATCCCCCGTGACGAGCTCGCCGCCCGCATTCCCGGCTCTCGACTGCTCGTCATCATGCACGGCTACGGTTCGCACGAGTCCGACCTGATCTCGCTCGCGCCGCATCTGCCCGCCGAGATCGTCTGCGCTTCGCTGCGCGCGCCGCTGATCGCACCGGCTCCGATCCAGAACGGCTTCGCCTGGTTCCAGGTGGGCGCGCCCGGCAATCCCGAGCCGAGCGCGGTGGATGCCGCGGCCCGCGGCGTGCTCGCCTGGCTCGACGGACTCACGTCGGCCTTCGGCGGACCCGCCGCCGTCTCGACGCTGGGCTTCTCCCAGGGCGGCGCGATGGCACTGCAGCTGCTGCGTCACGAACCCTCCCGCTTCGCCTCCACGATCAACCTGTCCGGCTTCTCGATCTCGGGCGACGCCCCGGCCGACGTCGAACTCGAGACGCTGCGGCCGCGCGTCTTCTGGGGTCGTGACGAGCGCGACCCGATCATTCCGCCCTCGGCCGTGGCCCGCACGGCGACGTGGCTCGAGGCGCACGCGACGACGGATGCGCGGCTCTACCCGGGCGCCGGGCACGGCATCACGGGCGACGAGATCGCCGATGCGCGGGAGTTCCTCGAGCAGACTCTGCAGTCCGCGCCCACGCCGAGCGGTGCGACCGGGCGCTAGTCGACGCACGATGGCCAAGAAGAATTCGACCGCCAGCCCCACGACGGCCGCGACCGTTGCCCTTACTCGCGCAGGCATCTCGTTCATCCCCCACGCATACGTCCACGACCCCGCGGTCGCCGATTTCGGCGCGGAGGCGGCCGACGCGCTGGGCATCGATCCCGCTCGCGTCTTCAAGACCCTGATGGTCGACACCGATGCGGGGCTCGGTATCGGCCTCGTTCCGGTGAGCGGCATGCTCGACCTGAAAGCGCTCGCCTCGACTCTCGGAGGCAAGCGCGCTGCGATGGCCGACCTCGCGGTGGCAGAACGCAAGAGCGGCTACGTCGTGGGCGGCATCAGTCCCTTCGGCCAGAAGACTCTCCTGCCTACGGTGCTCGACGACTCCGCGCTCGTCTTCGACACGATCCTCGTCTCGGGCGGCCGACGCGGCTTCGACATCGAGCTCGCGCCCGCCGCCGTTCTCGAGGCCACCGGCGGAAGGGCCGCGCGCATCCGGCGTCTCTGACGATCTTGTGCACCCACAGCGCATCCTCGTCGAATAGCGACGAGGTTCACTCCTGGGCGAACGAGTTGATGCGTCAGCGACCCAGCGAGTCGTCGCAAAGGCTGTCGTCGCCGAGCATGGCGACCCAGCGCGCGAGAAAGAGCGCCCCGGCCTCGTCGTGGATGAGTTCGCCGGCCGTCAGCACCGGGTATGCCGTCGCGGGGATGCCGTCGGCCGGCCGCACGTCGACGTGCGCCACGGTCTCGCCTTGCTCGTGCAGCCAGGTGGCCATGGCGTAGTCGCCGCGGGAGTCGCCCATGGTGCGCCACTCGAGGGGCATCTCGCCGGTTCCCGCGAGGAGCGCGAAGGCGCGCTCGGCACCGAAGTCCTTGCCGACACTCAGCGATTCGAAGTCGGTGGAGATGATCGACGGGTCGGCCCGGTACTGAACGGCGCCGGATGCGTCGGGATAGTCGACGTCACCGCGTCGCGCCCCGTAACCCCGTGCGTTGAGTAGGGCGATGGTCGACTCGTCGATCTCGAGCTGGCGCGCGAGGAAAGACTGCCTCGACACGTCGAGGCGCTGCTCGAAGGTGACCGTGGCTCGCTTGGTCTCGTCGTAGAAGACCAGGTCGGCGTAGTGCTCGGCCACCAGCGCGCGCACGTCGTCGGCGAATCCGTCGGGCGGAGTGAGCGAGTCGTCGATCGAGACCTCGCCCGCTCCCTGCGGCGTGATCTCGAACCAGGTGGCGCCCTTCTCGCAGATCGCGAACACCCGGGCGTGCTGTTGCAGACCTGCTGCGAGCAGCGGTTCGACGACCTCGCCAGCGATGAACGCATCCGATCGCCCGGTGTTGAAGATCACGGGCAGCCCTGCGTTCGCGAGCGCAGCCAGGTCACGACCGATCGACGGAACGGTGATCGACCGGGTCACGGGGCTGGCGATCGGCCCGTCGACGTCGAGGAGGAGTCCGAAGCGGGGAGAGGTGGTCACCGCTTCATTGTTCCGTACGATCAGCGGCCCTTCTTGCGGTAGCCGCCCGAGGGGCGCGGCTTGCGGGCGGTTCCGAGCGCGCGGGGCGTCTTCGCCGCGGCGCCCTTCGCTTTCTTGCCCGAGCCCGCACCTGCGCCCGTGCGCGGCTTCTTCGGCGCGGCCGCGCGCGCCTTCTCCTCGGGCGCGGAGGCCGTGGCCCGCGAGCTCGACGTGCGGCGACCGCGCACGATGCCGATGAACTCCTCGATGCGCTCGGTCGTCTCATCGGCGAGCCACACGATGGCGATCTGCGTCTCGGGCAGGTCGAGCACCGGCCGGGCGACCACGTCTTTTCGGGCGTGCAGCCTCGCCACCGAGTGGGGAAGCAGCGCGATGCCCGTTCCCGCGGCCACGAGGTCGATCGCGTCTTCGACGGACGCGGGCGCAGGGGCATCGACGCGGGTGCCCTCGAGCATCTCGGTGGCCCGCTCGGCCCATCCCTCGACATCCGTGGGATTCTGCACGAGATGCTCGTCGAGGAGCTCGTCGAGTCGCACCTCCTCGAGCAGCGACAACGGATTGTCCTTCGAGACGACGACCACGGGCACCTCGTCGTAGAGCCGGATGGCGCTGAGTCCGTCGCGCTCGATCGGCAGGCGCACGAACGCCACGTCGACAGCGTTCTCACGAACCCCGGAGACGCGCTGGTCTTCGGCGACGGGGCGAACCTCGAGCGGGATGTCGGGGTGACGCTCCGCCCACTCGGTGGTCCACTTCGTCACTGTGACGCCGGCAACGAACGAGAGCCGGAACGGCACCGGCTTCGCCGCCTCCGCGGCCTCGAGCGCGGCGCGCGCGTCGCCCGCCTCGATCAGCGCCGGAGCGTCCTCGAGAAGCCGGCGCCCGGCATCCGTGAGTACCGTGCCCGGCTGCTCGCGGTCGAACAACGCATAGCCGAGGGCGCCCTCGAGTTCGACGATCGCCTTGCTCAGCCGCGTGCGGGCGATGCCGAGCGATGCGGCGGCGCGCGCGAAATGCAACTCTGTGGCCACCGCCGTGTACCAGCGCAGGGTGGTCGGATCGATCTGCACGGAAGCTCCTCACGCCTCTGGGCCGGATTTCCGGCGCGGTCTCAGGCTACCCTTGGCATCATGACGCCCGCGAAGAGCCCCCAGACCATGAAGCCCGCGACGGCGGCCAAGAAGCTCGGGGTGCTGCTCGAAGCCACGCCCGACGAATTCCAGCAGGGCACGGTCACCCGCACAGAACTCGACGAACTGCTGTCGACTCCGCCCGAGTGGGTCGTGCAGCTGCGCCAGACCGGCCCGCACCCACGCCAGATCATCGCATCCAAGCTCGGCGTGACCATCTCGGGCCTGGCCCGAGGAGGCGTCACCGAGCCGCTGACGACCGCCGAGATCCACGACCTGCTGGCCAACCGACCCGAGTGGCTGGTGCGCGAGCGCGCCACCCAGGCCGAGGTGCGCCGCGAGGCGGTCCGTGTGAAGCAGCAGGGCGAAGACAAGGCGCGCAAGGCCGCGCATCTCGCGCGCCAGGAGAGCCAGCGCGCGGCAGCCGGCAACTGACCGCGACCGGTCGGACAGCTGTGACCGGCGACGTGAGGCAGCCACGCGCATCCGAGATTCGCCGCTGGCGCGGCTACCTCGCCGACGAACAGCTCGAGGCCGCCGTCTACCGCGATCTGGCGTCGAGGCGCACGGGCGAGGAGCGCGAGATCCTGCTCGCGTTGGCTGAGGCCGAGGCCCGGCACGAGGCGCACTGGCGCGCCCTGCTCGGCGAGCACGTCGGGCCCACGAGACGGGGCGCGCTGCGCACGCGCGCGCTCGGCTTTCTCGCCCGTCGCTTCGGCTCTGTGTTCGTGCTCGCGCTGGCGCAGCGCGCCGAGTCCCGCTCGCCCTACGACACCGATTCGGATGCGACGCCCGCCATGGCCGCAGACGAGCGCATCCACGAGGAGGTCGTCCGCGGACTCGCCACACGGGGGCGCATGCGGCTGAGCGGAACGTTCCGCGCGGCCGTGTTCGGCGCCAATGACGGGCTCGTCTCCAACCTGGCCCTGGTGATCGGAATCTCGGCGAGCGGCGTGGGCACCCCCGTGGTGCTGCTCACCGGCATCGCGGGCCTTCTCGCCGGGGCACTCTCCATGGGAGCCGGCGAATACGTCTCGGTGCGATCGCAACGAGAACTGCTCGAGTCGTCGACACCAGACCCCGACGCACGAACGGCACTGGCCGACCTCGACGTCGACGAGAACGAGCTCGCCCTCGTCTACCGGGCACGCGGAATGAGCGAGGAAGACGCCGACGCCCACGCCTCAGAGGTGCTTCATAACCACGATCTGGCCCTCACAGCCGACCCCGCGGTGCACGCCGGAAGCGACGAGCACGAGTCCGTCGGCACGGGAATGAGCGCCGCGCTGTCGAGCTTCTGCTTCTTCGCATCCGGCGCGATCATCCCGGTGCTGCCCTACCTGTTCGGCCTGTCGGGGCCCGCGGCCCTCGTCGTGGCCGCCGCGCTCGTGGGCCTCAGCCTCCTCGGCACGGGCGCGGTAGTCGGCATCCTGTCTGGTGCATCGCCGCTGAAACGCGGACTTCGCCAGCTCGCCATCGGATTCGGTGCGGCGCTGGTCACCTACCTGCTCGGCCTGCTCTTCGGCACGACCGGGCTCTAGCCCGGAGAAGCTTGAGGCGGCAGCACGAAGAACGCCCCGCACGTGACGAACACGTGCGGGGCGTTCTCGCAGCGGGACTACTTCTTCTTGACGTTCGTGACCGCGTCGGTCGAGTGGTTCACGGAACCGCTCTTGGTCTTCTTGTCGGCGCGCTTCTCTTTGAGGCTGCGTGCGGCCGGCTTGGCAACAGCTTTTCGTGCGGATTTCTCGCCCATGATGTACTCCCTCGTTCCGAGAGCCCGGCTGACTCCGTACCTGTGACCCTAACCCAGCTGCGGAAGTACCGACATCATGGTGGACACTTCGGCGGCGACCTTGCGGAGCAGGATGCACCGGCCCGGCTCAGACCACGTCGGCACGAGCCACGGGAGTAGAGCCCGGCCGCGCGCTGCGCACGGCCCCGATACTCGCGGTCACGACGAGAGCGATCGCGATCACGCCGACGATCGAGACGTGCTGGGCCAGCAGCACGACCCCGGCGAGGGCCGCGATCGCGGGTGCGAGGCTCATGAGAATGGCGAAACTCGACGACGGGATGCGCCTCAGCGCGAACAGCTCGAGGGCGTACGGAATCGTCGACGACAGCACGGCAACGGCCGCGCCCAGAAGCAGGATGTCGGGGCGCACGATGGCCGCGCCCGCGGCGGCGAGCCCCAGCGGAAGTGTCAGAACGGCGCCGACGGCCATGGCCAGCGCAAGCCCGTCGAGCCGCTCGAAGCGGCTGCCGGTTCGCGACGAGAGCAGGATGTAGCCGGCCCAGCTCGCTCCCGCGCCCGCGGCGAACAGCACGCCCACGGGGTCGAGCTCACCGAAGCTGCCCTGCCCGAGCAGAAAGACGCCGACGAACGCGAGCACTGCCCACAGCCAGCTGGATGCGCGTCGGCTCGTGGCGACCGAGAGCACGAGCGGCCCGAGCACCTCGATGGTCACGGCCGCACCGAGCGGGATGGGCGCGAGCGCTTCGTAGAACAGCCCGTTCATGACCGCGAGGGCCGCGCCGAACAGCACCACCGTCATCCAGTCGCCGCGGCTGCGGCCGCGAACCGAAGGCCGAGCGATGGCGAGCAGGATGAGGGCGGAGAAGGTGAGTCGCAGCGCCACCATGCCGAGCGCGCCCACGCTCGGAAAGAGCAGCACGGCGAAAGCCGCGCCGACCTCCTGGCACACGAGCCCCGCGACGACGAGCCCCGCCGCACCGACCGGGCCGCCGAGACGGGCCGAACTCATTCGTCGAGCAGTACCTTGCCCGGATTGAAATGGCGACCGGGGTCGACCGCACCGAACAGGCCGCGCATGATCGTGACGCCCTCGGTCGAGATGTCCTGTTCCATCCACGGCGCGTGCTCGAGGCCCACACCGTGGTGGTGCGACAGCGTTCCGCCCGAGTCGATGAAGGCCTGCTGGATCGCGCCCTTGACCACGTCGTAGTGGGCGATCGCGTCGCCCGAGTCGAGGTAGGCGAACGTGAAGTAGAGGCAGGCGCCCGAATGGTACGAGTGCGAGAGATGGGCCATGATCCACCCCTTCACGCCGATCTCGTCGAAGGCGCGGTTGGCGCTGGCGATCACGTTGCGGTAGAGCTCGGGCAGCTTGGCCCAGGGCGCTGCCGTCTCGGAGACATCGGCGGATCCGCCCCAGTCGAGAAACCAGTCGCGGATGTACGGGGTGTCGAACTTCTTCTGGTCGTAGAGCACGCCGGGGCCTTTGCCCACGCTGACGCCGCCGTGCTTCTTGACGATGCCGGCGATGATCTTCTGGTTGCGCGCGACGAGTTCTGTGCCGCCCTCGTTGCCTATGAACGACAGGCACATCTTGTCGGTGTCCCAGCCCTTCGACTTGAGAAAGACGCCGAGTCCCTTGGTGACCAGCGACGAGATGCCCTTGCTCGCCTTGCTGGTGGCGAACGAGAACATCGTCTCGTTGCCGTCGGAGACGCGGGTGATCGACGGGGTCGCGTCGCTCTCGGAGATGGCCTGGAGGGCTGCGAGGCCGGCGTCCCAGGTGGGGTACAGGTAGGCGAGGATCTCGCGCTTCTCAGGAATGCGGTGCACCTGCACGGTGACCTCGGTGATGACCCCGAGGCGACCCTCGCTGCCGAGAATCATCTCGCGCACACTGGGGCCGGTCGACGTGCTGGGAAGGGCGTTGAGAACGAGCACTCCCTCGGGGCGCACGACGCGCAGACCGCGGGCGATGTCGGCGATGTCGCCGTACTTGTCGCTCTGCATGCCCGACGACCGGGTCGCGACCCACCCGCCGACGGTCGAGTGGGTGAAGCTGTCGGGAAAGTGCCCGATGGTCCATCCGGCGGCTTCGAGCTCGGCCTCGAGGTCGGGGCCCTGTGCGCCCGCCTGGATGCGCGCCAGATTCGAATCCGTGTCGATCTCGATCACGCGGTTCAGGCGCCCGAGGTCGAGCGACACGACGGTGCGCTCTTCGTCGGCCAGCGGCTCGAGACTGCCGGCGATGTTGCTGCCGCCACCGAACGGAATGATGACGGCGTCTGCGGCGACCGAGGCCGTGACGATGGCCTGCACCTCGGCCTCGTCGGCCGGGTAGATCACCACGTCGGGGGTGCGCGGAAACGCGCCGACGCGAACGCGGATCAGGTCGCGAAGGCTCTTACCGAAGGTGTGCACGACCCGGGCGAGGTCGCCCGCCTCGACGTGGCCTTCTCCGACGATGCCAGTGAGTTCGGCGATGAACTCGGCAGACGCGCGGCTGGCGGGAACGTCGATGTCCTCGAACTCCGGCGGGGTGCCCTTGGTCTTGGTGAGATCGAGGTCGAGGGCCATCTTGACGAACGGCGCGAATCCCGGCTTGTTCTCGTGGTGGAACGCGACGCCGTCGACGCCCCAGCCCCACCATTTCATGTGCTTGACATCGCTCATTCGAGGGCTCCTCTTGATCGGGGGGACTGGCCAAGGATAGTGGCCGAGTGAAGGTCGCGCAGGCGCAGGATCTCTTGTTTGGTGCGCTCGGCGAAGTGGCCCGGAGTCTCTCCGGCGACGGCCTTCAGCGGTTCGCCGAAGACCACGCCGACCGGGTAGCGGCCCCGTCGGGGCCAGTTCGCGCCGCGGGGGTGGGCGACGTGGGCGCCGATGAGGGCCATCGGAACTGTGGGAACATCGCACGATGCCGCGAGCGCCGCTGCGCCGGGCTTGAAGGCGCCGAGTTCGCCGTCTTTCGATCGGGTCCCCTCGGGAAAGATGAGAATCGGGATGCCCCGGGACAGCAATGATCGAGCGCTCATCGATTTGGCCTTCGACTCCATGCGCTTGACCGGGAAGGCGTTGAAAAACAATGCGGTGAGCCCGCGTCGCCACCACACGGCGAAGAAGTAGTCGGCCGCGGCTCCCGTGGCGAGGTAGCGCGCGAGGCGGCGCGGCAGTGAGCCCACGATCAGCGGCGCATCCAGATGGCTGGAGTGGTTGGCGACGACGACGAACCCGCCGGACAAATCTGTGAGCTTTTCGCGGCCGATCACTGTAACGCGGGTGAGCGACCAGATGAGGGGCTTGAGCATTCCCCGCTGCACGACGAATCGGGCGGCCGCAACGCCGGGCGAGTTGAAGCGGTCGCGCCCGCCGGCGCCGTCGCCGGCACGCCCTCGAGGGGCGGGTTCTTCTGCAGCCATCTAGGTGACCGGCTTCTTTCGACTCGATGAAATCGACCCGGAGACCGCGCGAATCGCACTCCTCGGTGCGTGGCGAGCCAACCAGATGAGGGTTTGGTACCGAACAGTCGGTATGGAGATCACCCTGCCCCTCTCGACGTCGCGCAAGCATGCCGTGACAAGTTGTTCGGCGTCGAGCCACAGAAAGTTTGGAATGCTCGACGCCTTGATGCCGGCGCGCTCGTGAAATTCGGTGTGCACCCAGCCCGGGCAGAGCGCCGTGACACCGATCCCGGTGCCGCGCAGCTCGACGGCCAGGCCCTCGGTGAACGACGTGACCCAGGCCTTCAATGCCGAGTACGCACCCATCGTCACGAAGCCGGCCGTGCTCGAGACGTTCACGATCTTTCCCGACCCGCGCGGCAGCATCCCCCGCGCTGCGGCGCCCGACAGCACGAGCACGGCGCGGCACATCACCTCGAATGCCTGATCGTGGGCCGAGACGTCGGCGTCGATCAACGAGGTGTGCACGCCGAACCCGGCATTGTTCACGAGCATGTCGATCGGCCTCGACGGGTCTTCGAGCCGCTCGGCGACCGTCGCCACGTCACTGCGATCGGCGAGGTCGGCCGGCAGGATCTCGACGGCACGACCGAGCGCGCGGAGCTCCTCGGCCATCTCCTCCAGACGCGGAACGCTCCGGGCGACGAGAACGAGGTCATATCCCTGCGCGGCGAGGGACCGGGAGAACGCAGCACCGATGCCAGACGTTCCTCCCGTAACGAGAGCTACAGCCATGGGGTTAGGTTAGTCTGCTCTTCACGGCGTCGTTTACGCACGCGGGTTTTCGACCAGTCGGCAGGGCTTTCATGACATCTACAGACGCAGCTTCGAGTGCGCGGTTCGACGTGCGAGCGTTCGCCAGCACGGCCCGCGGAAATCTTCGACCCGAGCTCGAACTCGAAGGCTACGAGGGCGCGCAGCTCTCGGCCGATGCCGTGCACCTGCTGCGCTATCTCGGCCGCCTCGAGAGCGCCACGATGGAGCAGTTGCGTAATCTTCTGGTGACCGCCACCCACAAAGACGCCCGCGTCACCGCGTTTCTCGTCACGTGGGCGTTCGAGAAGTTCTGGATCGCCGACGCGATCGACCAGATTCTCATCGCCAATGGCAGCACCGGCGCGCAGGTCGGCGACGAGGGCCCGCCTCGTTCCGACCGTGCCGAGTCCGCCGAGCGCCGGGGGCCGATCCGTCGAGCGATCCAGGCCATGGGGCAGGGCGTTCCGCTCACCGGCGTGCACGTGACGGCCGGCCTGATCGACGAATGGGTGATGGCCACGGCATACGAACGATTGGATGCCGTCGCCGGCCACCCGACGCTCAGCGCGACGATCGCGACAATTCGTGAGATCAAGCGCCGGCACGAGGCCTTCTTCGCCGAGGAGTCGCAGCGTCGCCTCGCCTCCTCGCCCAAGACCGTTCGGCAGGCCGCGGGCCAGCTCGCGCATGCCGCCTGGCCCATCGGTGCGGTCGACCGCTCCCACGCAGACCGCACCTTCTTCGAACAGACCGTCTTCGGCGGTGCCGACGGACTCCAGCGCGCAACCTCGATCGGAAACAGAGTGGCAGAACTTCCCGGCCTGACCCCGCAGACAGGCGACGCCGTCGCCCGAAAGCTGCGATCGTGAGCGGCGCGGGTGTCGACGACGCCGTGACCGAGGCACTGGAGTCGTGGACCGCGTCCTCCGGCCTCGGAGACGCACATGTCTTCATCACCGGGGGCACCGGTTTCGTCGGCCAGGCGATCGTCGAGCGCCTGCTCTCGTCGCATCCGGGCACCACGATCTCGCTGCTCATCCGCACGAAGGGCAGCACCACGGCCGACGACCGGCTGCGCACCCTGCTGCGCAAGCCCGTCTTCGGTCCATGGCGCGAGCGCGTCGGAGAGGCCGAAGTCGAGCGCGCCGTGCGCGATCGGCTCCGAGTGATCGAGGGCGACCTCGGCACCGTGCCCGCACTGCCCGCCGATCTCGACGTCGTGATCCACAGCGCATCCACCGTGTCGTTCGACCCGCCCATCGACCAGGCCTTCGAGACCAACCTCGGCGGGGCCATCGCCCTGTACACCGCGCTGACGGAGTCGGGCAGCGACCCGCACGTCGTGCATGTCTCCACGGCCTACGTCGGCGGACTGCGCAAAGGCATCGTGCCCGAAGGGCGCCTCACGCACGAGGTCGACTGGCGCGCAGAGCTCACGGCTGCGCGGGATGCGCGGGTGCGGGTTGAGATGGCGTCGCGCCAACCCGAGACCCTCCGCACCTTCATGACGGATGCCCGCGCCGTGCACGGCAAGGAAGGCCCGCAGGCCGTCGCGACCGCGGCAGAGACCGGACGCGTCGACTGGGTGCGCGAGCGCCTCGTCGACTACGGGCGGAGCCGTGCCCAGAGCCTCGGCTGGACCGATGTCTACACGCTCACCAAATCGTTCGCAGAACGCGCCGCCGAAGAGCTCTGGCGAGAGACCGGCCATCGACTCTCGATCGTGCGCCCCGCCATCATCGAGAGCGCGCTCCGCCACCCGTATCCCGGCTGGATCGACGGATTCAAGGTCGCCGACCCACTGGTGCTCGCGTACGCCCGAGGCAACCTCACGCAGTTTCCCGCCTTGCCTGACACCGTGCTCGACGTGATTCCCGTCGACTACGTCGTCAACGTCATCCTCGCCGTCGCGGCGAACCCGACGCCGGCCGATGCCGAGATCGATTCGGCGTATTACCACGCGAGTTCCGGCGCCAGAAATCCGCTTCCGATCCACCGCATGTTCACGAACATGAACGAGTTCTTCACGGCCACTCCCCTGCCGCACGAGAGCGACGGGCATATCGAGGTTCCGTACTGGACCTTTCCGGGAACGCGCAAGGTCGATCGCGTTCTGCGAAACCAGGAGGTCTGGAACGGCCGGCTCGAGAGGGCGCTCGAACGGCTTCCCTCGACCGAGCGCACCCGGGTGCACGTCAAGAAGGTTCTCAAACAGCGCGACGACCTCGAGAGCCTGCGCACCTTTGTCGAGCTCTACCGCGCCTATGTGCAGACAGAGATCATTTTCGACGACCGCAACACCCGGGCGCTGCACGCTGCGCTGCCCGCAGAGCTGCGTGACGACATCGGATTCGACGTGACCGCCATCGACTGGGAGGACTACCTGCAGAAGGTGCACTTTCCGTCGATCACGGCTCTCACCCGGGCATTCGCCCTGCGCCCGGCCGCGTCGGAACGGGTCGTGAAGGCGCTTCCGGAACGCCGCGACGTTCTGGCCGTCTTCGACTTCGAGGGCACCGTCGTCGACTCCAACATCGTCGAGCAGTATCTCTGGGTGCGTTCCGCCGGATTCCGCAAGGCGGCGTGGCCGGGCGAGGTCGCGAGCCTGCTCACCTCTCTGCCGGGCTATCTCAGGGCCGAGCACCGCGACCGCGGCGAGTTCATCCGCGCCTTCCTGCGCCGCTACAGCGGCATGCCCGCGAAGCGACTCGAGAAGGTCGTGTCGGGCGGTTACCGCGAGACGCTCCTGCGGCATACGATGCCGTCGGCGATCGCCCGCATCGAAGAGCACCGAGCCGCCGGGCATCGCACCGTTCTCGTCACCGGTTCTATCGGAATCCTGGCGTCACCGCTTGCCGCACTCTTCGACGATGTCGTCGCCGGATCGATGCATGAACGCGACGGCATACTCACCGGCTATCTCGCCCAGCCGCCCCTGGTCGACGAGGCGCGGGCGGCCTGGCTGCGCCGCTACGCCGAGACCCACGGCTGCGATCTGTCGAAGTCTTACGGCTACGGCGACAGCCATTCCGACCTGGTTTGGCTGCAGCTCGTCGGCAATCCCACGGCGATCAACCCCGACACCAATCTCTCCCGCGAGGCGCTCCGAAGAAGATGGAGCATCCACAACTGGAAACGCGGTGCACGCGGCGCTGCCGCGCTGCCGCAATTCGCGAAGGGAACCGGAGAGTAAACTCTCCTTACACCATGGCATTCGACGTAGACAAATACACCGCGACCTCGGTGAGCGTGAACTGGGACGACCTCGACCTCGAGCGATTCCGCGAACACCCTCTGCCCGAACGGTCCCTGCGCACCCTGCGGTATATGGCCGATGTCGAATATCACACGGTCTGCTACACCCGCGACCTGCTCACCACGCCTTCACACAAAGAGGCCGAGATGGGCGCGTTCATGACCATGTGGAACCGCGAGGAGTTCTGGCACGGCGAGGCACTCGCGACGGTTCTCGGCATCCACGGGATCCACGTCGACTTCGACGAGCTCAAGGCCAAGCGGCTCAAGCTCGGCTGGCGCGACAAGCTCGACCCCATCAAGCAGTCCGTCATCGGCAAGGTCGTGGGCGCAGACTTCGTCGCCGTGCACATGGCGTGGGGTGCCGCCAACGAGTGGTCGGCGATCACCGCCTACAACCGCATGGCCGCACTCGAAGAAGACCCGGTGCTCGCCGAGCTGCTCAAGCGCATCGCCAAGCAAGAGGCGCGCCACGTCGCCTTCTACACCTCGCAGGCTCGCGAGCGTCTGGCCAAGAGCACCAAGGCGCAGAAATTCGCCCGCTTCGCCCTGAGCAACTTCTGGGCACCCGTCGGCTCGAGCATCATGGAGAAGAACGAGGTCAAGCACGTGATGGGCCACCTCATGGGCGGCGTGGAGGGTCGCAAGGCCGCGCGCAAGATCGACGCCGCCATCAGCGGACTGCCGGGTCTCGAGGGCCTGACGATCGTCGACGACTCCCTCAACGCGCTGGGCGTCTAGAACTCAGTCGATCGTGAGTACGCTGACCCGGTCGGCGAGGTAGCGGTCGAGCGTCGCGACGCCTCGCCCCGCACTGGTGCGATCCCAGTGCACGACCACCAGGCCATCCTGAACCTCCAACGGGCCCGACCCGGCATGCAGGCTCTCGTCGTCGAGTGACAACGCAACGAAGCGGTGGTTCACGACCTCGCCCTCGGCGAATCTGCCGCGCGCCGCAGCCCGACGGTCGTCGCGCCTGGCCTCCGCCTCGGCCGAGCGGTTGGTGACCGCGCGCAACGGTTCGATGGCGCGCGTCACGTCTCCCGTGGCGTAGACGCCGCCCGATCGATCGACCAGCAGCACGCCGAGCCTCCACGCCCTGCCCGCCGGTCTGATTATCGGCGCGGTCTTGAACACGGAGAATCCGCGCGGTTCGCGCAGGATTCCCAGTGCTTCGTCGTGCACACCCTGGGTCTCCAACGATTCGATGGCGCCGGCCACCAGGCGACGCACCTGCTCAGAGGGGCTTTCTTTCATTGCAGCAGACTACGACGAAGCGAAGGCCCTACGATGGCATCGTGACTGTGGCATTCTGGATCTGCGCACTCGTGACCTTCGCGAGCGCGGCGGTGAGTCTGGGATACTCGCTCGTCGCCGTTCGTCAGAGCAGGGCAGACGCGCGAACCGCATCGCTCTACGCCGCCGCACGCAGCGTCTCTCTCGTCGTCGTCGCCGTCGTCGCCCCGTTCACCGGGGCCCTGCCTTTCGTAGCGGCCATCGCCATCGCGATGATCGTCGTGCAGGCGATCGACGCCGGCATCGGCGTGGCGATTCGCGACAGGGTCAAGACGTTCGGGCCCGCGCTCACCGCTGCGGCAAATCTCGCTGCCCTCCTGTGGATGCTCGGCTCGAGGTAGCCCTCACCGCGCGCAGGCTCCCCAGAGACCGACCCCGGCGGCTTCGGCCTCGCGCTCGGCATCGTCGTACTCGCTCTGCCGCTGATGCCCGCCGCGGTACGCCTCGGCGTAGCCGTCGCGCAGCAGCAGGAGGTTGACCGATTCGCCCGGCCCGTCGGCCGTGAATTCGTAGATGTAGCGCAGCAGCCGCCCGTAGCGGTCGGTATCGCCCTGCGCGGGGTCGGCTTCGAGATAGACGGTCATTCCGTCTGTCAACAGCTCGGTGAGAAAGCCGGATGCCTCCGGCCCGAAGCACCCGACCGGACGATCGGGGTCGACCGACTCCGGAGCATCCACCCCGACCAGGCGAACCGTCTCTGAATTCGACGAGCCCCGCCTCGTGACCACGATCGTGTCGCCGTCGACCACACGGTCGACTGTGGCTATCTCGAGGCCGTCGACGTTCGTCGCGAGCACGACGTGACCGCCGCCTCTCGACCCGTCGCTGAAAGACGCGGAGGCGAACGAGGCGAGCGCAACGATGACGAGTGCGACCGCAGCGGCTCCCAGCCAGAGTGCGGTCGAGGGTCGAGACGGTTTTCGGGGCATCAGCCGATTATGTCGGCTGACTCCGCCCGGTCAGATATGATTAGGGTACTAAGCATTTCGGCACTACCCCGGTGAGGACGACTTGACCAGGCATGCGCGCACGCCCAATCCGATGAACCCGTTCGATGGCAAGCCCGGGTTCATCAACAACCTGAACCGCGTCGTGTACTCATTCACCGGCCCGGCGCACATAGGCATCGGCCGCCAGGAGGACCCGTACGTCGCCCCGGCGGATCCGCACTGCCCGCTGTGCGGCACATCGATGGCGCTGCATACGATCGATCGCACGAAAGAGCGCACGCAGCTGCACTGCCCCACCGCATAGGCGCGTGGATCAGCCCCTGGCGATACCGAAGCGCAGCGTCGCCAGTTGGAACGGGCGCAATGAGAACGACACAGCTGCGCCGTCGACCGACAGTGCCGGCTGCGCACCGGATGCGGTAACCCGCTCGAGCAGGTCCGTCGCCGCCACCTCACCGAAGTCGAACCTGGCGTCGAGCGTGGCCGTGCTGCGCTGACCGAGCGACTCGTACAGCCGAACTACGACGTCGCCGCTGCGATCCTCGGCCAGTTTGACCGTCTCGATGACGACGCCCGGGTTGTCCAGGGCGAAGAGCGCAGCTACCTGGTCCACGCCCGCTTCGGCGATGTGGCGCTCATCGAGGTTGATCCGGTACCCGGCCTCGACGGCCTCTCGAATTCCGGCACCGGCCAGAACGCCGACTCGAAGAGTGTGATGGCCCTGGTCTTGGTTCGGGTCGGGGAACAGGGCCGCTCGCACGATCGAGAGCCGCGCCAGGGTGAAGGCCCCGCCGCCCGCTCTCTCCTTGCGCGCGACGTCGTAACCATAGGTCGAGTCGTTCACGATGGCGACTCCGAATTCCGGCTCCCCCGCGTGGATCCAGCGATGCGCGCTGGTCTCATGGCGCGCGACGTCCCACGAGGTGTTGGTGTGGGTGGGCCGCTCGTAAACCCCGAACTGGGTCTCCGCGACCGTACGCTCGGCCCGCACGTCCAGCGGGAAGGCCACCTTGAGGAACTTCTCCGTCTCGTGCCAGTCGACCGACTGCTCGATCAGCACCTCGTGGGCTCCGGGCGCCAAGCTGAGCACCTGGCGGAGCGAGGACGCCGAGAACGACCGCTCGATCTCGATCCGGGCGATGCCGTCGGCGCCGACCGTGGGGGTCAGCGCGTCGAGCTCGACCAAGTCGACCACCCGGTTGCGATAGAAGCGGTCCACGTCCCAGGCGTCCCACTGGTTGGGGATGTCCCGGTGCAGCTGCAGGCGCAGTCCCCGGTCACCGGGGGCGATGGCGTCCCGACCGCTGGCGGCGTCCACCAGGGAGGTCAGCTGCCCTGCGCCGTCGACCACGACGCGTACCACCCCGTTGTCCAACCGGTAGCAGGTGCGGCCCTGCTCGGTCAGCTCCTCCGCCCGGACCTCACCCGCAGCCGGTGCGGCCGGGCCGATGCCCAGGGCGGCCACGCCGTCGCGGACGTGCGGCGCCGCGTTCGGCACCAGGTCCTGCTCGCCCGGACCGACCAGCGCCGCGACCGCAGCCTCGACCAGCCGTTCCGCCCGAGC
>NZ_CAXVWM010000053.1:0-3021 GCF_964263775.1 Agreia sp.
CCTTCGAGAGCGAGCGCACGATCTCCTGGGCGCCGGATGCCACGTTGCTTCGGGCTAATCGTAGGAAACCGGGGAAGCTCACCGCATCGAGGGTGTCTTTGAGACTGATGTCGCGCCAGCGGTAGCCCTCGCGGGAGAACGCGAGCACGGCATTGGGGCCCGCGTGCACGCTTCCGTCGATCATGCGCGTGAGGTGCACGCCGAGGAACGGCAGCGCCGGATCGGGAACCGGGTAGATGAGCCCTCGAACGAGATCGCGACGGTCCTTCGCCAGCTCGTAGTACTCGCCCCGGAACGGCACGATCCTCACGTCGGGTTCAACCCCGGCGAGAGCCGCGATGCGGTCGGACTGGAGCCCGGCGCAGTTCACGAGCAGGTCGCCCGTGACCTCGCCCCCCGAGTAAGACACGGCGACCTCGTCGCCGACGGTGCGGATGGCCGATACCTCGGCGTTCCGCACCAGAACGGCTCCATTCGCCTGCGCCAGCTCGGCGAGGCGACGAGACACCATCGAGTAGTCGATGATGCCCGTGTCTTCGACCCGGAGGGCGCGCACGGTGTTCACGTGCGGCTCGTACTCGTGGGCTTCGGAAGCGGAGATCATCCTGGCGTTCGCGCCATTGGCGAGAGCCCGCTCATGCAGCTTCTCGAGCCGGGGAATCTCGGATTCACCCACGGCAACGATGAGCTTGCCGCCGACCGCATACGGGATGTCGTTCTGCTCGGCGAACTCGACCATCGAGCGATTGCCAGCGCGGCACATGCGCGCCTTCAAGGATCCTGGAACGTAGTACGGTCCGGCGTGGATGACGCCCGAGTTGTGGCCTGTCTGGTGGGCCGCCCACGCGCCCTCCTTCTCGAGGACGGTAACGGAGTGCTCGGAGCGTGAGAGCAGTTCGGCAACAGCGAGACCGACGATCCCGCCTCCGATTACGATGACGCGCTTCACGATTGTGCTCCAGTCAGGTCGGATAGAACGCTGAGATGTCGCGCGGCCACGTGGTCGATGGTGAAGTGATCCTGGATGAGCTGCTTGGCGTGCTCGGACACCCGGTCTCTGGCGGCCTGAGGATCCGCAAGAATCTCGAGGATGATGTCGGCCAGCGCGTCGGGATCGGCATCCGCGTTCGTATCGCCGACGGGAGGTACGAGATAGAGGTGGCGCCGGTCTTCCAGCAGCACCTCGACGAAGTTGTCGGCGGGAATATCGGCGACGACGGGAATGCCCATGGCGAGGCACTCTAGGCTCGCGGTGCCGAAGCCTTGCCCCTGCAGCTCGTGCACTTCCAGGTCGGCTGCGGCGAGATAGTCGGGAATCTGCTTCTGCGGGATTGCGCCGACGGCGTCGATCGACTCCTCGACGCCCAGTTCCTTCGCGAGGCGCAGGAATTCATCGTGGTAAACGCCACCGATCACGACCACAGCGAGGTCGGGATAGCGCTCGAGTATTCGCGGAAGCGCGCGCACCAGTGGAACCCGGTTTCGCTGGGGGATGACGTGTCCGATTGACAGGAGAACGTGTCGGTCAGCCAGATCGTGTTCCGCGCGGGCTCGTGCCCCGTCTCCGCCGGCCAGGGCCGTGGGGTTGATTCCCACGGGAATCACGACCTTGCCACTGATCGCCTTGCGGTAGCGCATGCCGATGTAGCGATCCATCAGCACGTCCATGACCACGAGGGTCGGCTTGTGCAATCGCATGAGCGGGGCGACGAGCAAAGCGTCGGCACAGCGGAAGATGGCGTTGTTCAGCTTATTCGGGGTTTCGAGGCGGGTATGGATGCTCAAAAGGGTCGGGACCTTGCGGCTTCTAGCCCAGAGCCCGCTCAACCAGGTGAGGTCGAAGAACTGCCCGTGTTGATGGATGACATCGGGAGCGAAGTCGTCGAGGATGGTGTCGACGAGCTTCTTGGCACGTGGCGAGATCGTGAATGCGATATCGAAGTTTGCGGCGAGACGATTCTTGGGCATCGTCCACGCCGGCACGCGCACGATATGGAAGCCGTCTCTGCTCTCCTCGGCCGGGGCGTTCTTGTAACCCGCGGTCAAGACGAGCACATCGTGTCCAGCCGCGGCGTAGCTTGTTGCGAGGTGGTCTGCCAGGTGCGAGCTTCCTCCAGGCCTCGGCGGAAAGAAGTTATTTACGACGACGATCTTCACCTGGGGTCACCGCCCGTCTTCGACGTGACCGGATGCTCCGGGTCGGAGAGGTCGACATGTCCGGTGATCCGGGCGGGTGCCCCGGCCACGATGGTTCGCGCCGGGACGTCCCTGGTCACTACGGAGCCGGCGGCGACGATTGCCTCGTCGCCGATGGTGACTCCCATAGAGATCACGGAGTTCGCACCGACGAAGACGCGGTCTCCGATGCTCACGGGCGCGCGGTCGACATGGTCGTAGCGTCGCCCCGACACACAGCGCATCGCGCTGGAGTGTGTGTAGATATGAACCCCCGAGGCAATGTCACAGCCTGAGCCGATCACCAGCCCGCCGGAGGCGTCGATGACCGTGAACGCACCGATCCAGGTGCCCTCGCCGATCATCGGTTCGCCCACGATCCACGCGAGCGAGTTGTAAGAATTCGCGGGCAGACCCCCGTCACTCACCGGCACTAGGAATTCTGGACGAGTGCCCGCATGCCATCCTCGACGGCGATGCTGTATTCGAAGCCGAGAATCTCTTTCGCTCGTGCGGTGTCGGCCGCCCGGCGTGAGACGAGCACATCGCGCGGGTTGAACTGGGGCTCGACATCGGCGCCCACAGCGTCGATCAGAATACGGGCGAGCTGCTCGACCGTCGTGTCGATTCCGGTGCCGACGTTGATCGGCACATTTCCCTTCTCGCTGCCGACGGCGAGAACCACTGCACGCGCGATGTCTTTCACGTGGATGAAGTCCATCGACTGCTTGCCTTCGCCGTCGATGACCGGTGCCTCGCCGCGCTTCAGACGCTCAACGAAGTGATTGATCACCGAGGTGTAGTAGGCGGTCATCTTCTGGCCTTCGCCGTACACGTTGAAGAATC
>NZ_CAXVWM010000054.1:0-19378 GCF_964263775.1 Agreia sp.
CAGGCTCGTCGGGTTCTCGACGAGGTCTTTCAGCACCGGCCACCGGGCCTCGAAACCGGGGTGGAGGGGAAGCGATTTCACCTCGTCGAGCGGCACCCAGCGCAGTTCGACACTTTCTGCGTCGCCGATCACCGCATCGAAGCGGCGCGTGGCACGCACCCCGACCGTCGTATAACTCCAGATGCCCAGGTCGAGCACACTCGTGAACTCGAGCACGACGGCGTCGGAGGGCACCCCGGCCTCTTCTTCGGCCTCGCGCAGGGCACCACGCACGGCGGACTCGCCCTCGTGCCGCGCGCCGCCCGGGAGGCCCCACGTCCCTCCGAAATGGCTCCATTCGACCCTGTGCTGGAGCAGCACCCCGCGGTCGTCGTGCACGAGGAGTCCGGCAGCACCGAATGTGCCCCAGAACGTGCGCCCGTCGGGCGCGCTGACCCAGGCGTCTCCGCTTCCGCGGGGCCGCCGCGCTGCAGGCCCGTCCGACTTCGACGCCATCACAGCCTGGTGAATCGTGGCACGGCGACGCCGTCGACGACGGTGTCGCCGGTGAACATGTCGAGGGGTCTCACCCAGAGTGAGCCGTCCGCCGACCTGTACACGGCCAGGCGCTCCTCCGTCTCGGTGTGCCGGGCTTCGCCTACGACGTCGTAGCGGCCGCCCTTGAAGTGAACGTACGGGCCGGGCTCCAAGATGTCCATCACTCGATTCTGCCTCATCCATGGGCGCCCGTCCCGGCGTACGTGTTCCGGGAATATTCGCCGAAACCGAGCGGTTCGACCCCATGTAAATGCAAACGCATTGAAATGTGGAGTGGGAATCATCATGAACAAGTCGATCACAATCATCTCGGCCGGACTCAGCCAGCCCTCGTCGACGCGACTGCTCGCCGATCGTCTCGGAGAGGCGACGGCTCGCGCCCTCGGAGACGCGCACGTCGATGCCACGATCACCGTGGTCGAACTGCGCGACCTGGCGCATGAGATCACGAACACTCTGCTGACCGGCTTCGCGGCAGGCGACCTCGCAACCGCCGTCGAGACCGTGAGGAGTGCCGATGCCGTCATCGCAGTGACGCCGATCTTCTCGTCGTCGTACAGCGGCCTTTTCAAGTCTTTCTTCGACATCCTCGAACCGCGCACCCTGGCAGGCAAGCCGGTTCTGATCGCGGCTACGGGCGGCACGGCACGGCACTCGCTCGCCCTCGAATACGCCGTGCGCCCGCTCTTCGCCTACCTGCAATCGGTCGTCGCTCCCACCTCGGTCTTCGCCGCGTCGGAGGACTGGGGAAGCACCGGCGGAACGCACGGTGAACTCGCCGTGCGCATCACCCGCGCGGCGGGCGAACTGGCCGAGCTGATCGAGGGGCGGCCCACGGCCCCGGCTGTCGATGAGCCCGTCATCCCGTTCGCACAGCAGCTGGCGAGGCTCGCCGTCTCTAGGTGACGCGCACGCTCAGGCGCGGCGGAATTGCACGCTGATTCGAGGCCCCACGGCCTTGGCAGACTTGAGGATCGCGTGCTCGTAGGTGCGCTGGCAACTGCCGCCCATGACGATGAGATCGCCGTGACCGACGGCGAACCGCGAGGTGTCTCCCCCGCCGACCGGGCGCACCGACAGCACTCGCTCCGCCCCGACAGACAGGATGGCGACCCGGGTGTCGCGCTGCACGGAGCGACCCACGCGGTCGCCGTGCCACGCGACGCTGTCGTCGCCCGTTCGATAGAAGCAGAGCCCGGCCGTCGCGAACCGCTCGTCATCGAGCTGCGCGTAGTGCTCGTTGAGAAGGCGCATCGATTCGTCGAGCGTCGGGTGCGGCATCCGGTCTGCGGCGCCGAAGTGGCTGACGAGCCGCGGTACTTCGACCACCCGGTCGTACATCTCCCGCCGATCGGCGCGCCAGTCGACGGCGTGGACGAGGTCTTCGAACAGCGAGTCGGAGTTGGCGACCCAGCCCGGCCTCAGGTCGATCCACGCGCCCGCCTCCAGCGGAATTCTGCGCACATCGTCGCCTAAGGAACCGACGATGGGAACGGCGCCTCGATTGTCGAAGAGCGACGCCTGGTATGCATGAGTCATCTCTCGAGCATACGTTCTTTTCGAACATATATTCTACTCGATTCGGCGCTTGCCTCGCAACCGGTCTCGTAGAGTCGAGCCATGGAAACAGCTTCATCGACTCGGGTAGACAGCTGGATCTGGGCCGTGCGACTGGTCAAGACACGCTCCCTCGCCACTGCGGCCTGTCGGGCGGGTCACGTGCGGATCAACGGAGAAAAGGTCAAGGCTGCTCAGACTCTTCGCGTGGGCGACGAAGTCAGGGTTCGCACGACTGACGCCGAGCGCGTCGTAGTGGTGAAGAGACTATTCGCCAAAAGGGTCAGCGCGGTCGTGGCCGCCGAGAGCCTCACCGACACCACGCCGCCGCCTCCCGCCCGCGAGGATGTGCCCTTCGTGCCCATCCGCGACCGCGGTGCCGGGCGCCCCACGAAACGCGAGCGGCGAGACATCGAGAAGCTCCGCGGTCACTGAAACAGTGAGAGCTGACCGCCCGTCGCGATCAGCCGGCGGAACCTTCGGTCAGACCAGGTGAACGCCCTGCTGCAGACGGGTCCGCACCTCGAAGGCATCAAAACGGCGTCTTGCGTCTCCGATGGAGACACCCGAGCGCATCACGGCAGACAACCTCGATCGCGCAATGACGAGGGTTCCCGCGTTGCGGCCACGCTCGATCGATTCGGACGAGGCCTCGACCAAGGCGTCGTCGGGCACCACGATGACCTGCCCGTCGAACGTGACGCCCAACGACTTGCCCAGCTTGCGCGCCGCACGCACGAGGTCGCGCACGGGCTGCTCACCGTCAGGGATCGCGTCGCCCGTCAGTTCACCCCGGTGCAGGCGCACAGGCTCCCCCCAATCCTCGGATGACACGGCCAGCAGCCCGGCAGGTCCGAGCACGATGTGATCGATCGTGAAGCCCGTGGGAGTCGCGACGTCGTTCCAGACGGTGAAGCCCATGCCCAAATCGCTCAGGCTGCGTGCCGTCTGCTCCTCGGCCAGAGCCTTGCCGAGCAACCAGCGGATTTCGCGCGGGGCGCTTCTCACCAGGCTCGGCTCGTAGGGATCGCTCAAGTCGGCACCCCGGCCCGCCCACTCCCTGATGAGCGTGAGGAATCGCTCTCGGGCCTGGCCCCCCGGATGCCCGTACGAGCGCGCCTTCAAACTCGACGCGGTCGACGGCGCACTCGCGCGCGCGCCCCACGGCGACGGCCCCGTGGCACGCGCCGAACCGGTCCGGGCCGAAGCTGTCGATGCTCCCCGGTCGTAGGCTGAGCGCGATTCCGGGTCGCCGACTGCCTGCCACGCCGCCTGAACAGCGTGGAATCGGGCAGGAGAACCGCCTGTGTCGGGATGCGTCTCGCGGAGGCGCCGACGGTACGCACGCCGCAACTCGTCGCCACTGGCCGACGGCGCTATGCCCAGCACCTCGTAGGGTGTGGCCGAGGCCGGACTGTCAGTCATACCGTGCGTGAACCCTCCTGCTCAGTGCGCGACCCGCGGGTCCCGTGCACGAGAATACCGGCCAATCCTGATGTCGGGCCGACGGCGCATCCTGCCCGCTACACCGTCGTCCGACGCATGTCCACCCGTCGAGACCTCCCAGCGGAGGCAGCGCACCATGGATACATGAGAGCACTCACGTGGCAAGGAAAACGAAATGTCCAGGTCGAGACCGTGGCGGATCCGGTCATCGTCGACCCGACCGACGCGATCATCCGCATCACCTCGACGGCGATCTGCGGATCGGATCTGCACCTCTACGAACTGGTCGGACCTTTTCTCGATCGCGGGGACATCCTGGGCCATGAACCCATGGGCATCGTCGAAGAGATCGGCTCGGAGGTGCGCAACCTTGCCGTCGGCGATCGCGTCGTCGTGACGTTCAACATCGCGTGCGGGCACTGCTACATGTGTCGCCGCGGCCTGCAGTCGCAGTGCGAGACGACGCAGGTGAAAGAGCAGGGCTCTGGCGCCTCGCTGTTCGGCTACACCAAGCTGTACGGGCAGGTTCCGGGAGGGCAAGCGGAATTGCTGCGCGTTCCGCTCGCCGACTACAACGCCGTGAAGGTGTCGCAAGACGGTCCCGACGACCGCTACCTCTTTTTGAGCGACATCCTTCCGACGGCATGGCAGGGCGTGCAGTATGCGAACGTGCCAGAGGGCGGCACCCTCGGCGTGCTCGGGCTGGGACCCGTCGGTCAGTTCGTGGCCCGGGTCGGGGTTCACCTCGGATACCGTGTTCTCGCCGTCGATCCCGTCGCGGAGCGCCGCGAGATGGCCGCCCGGCACGGAGCGGAGGTCTGGGATGTGAATGACGACATCGTCGACGTTCTGCGCGACGAGACGGAGGGCCGCGGGCCCGACTCGGTCGTGGATGCCGTCGGCATGGAGGCACACGGCTCGCCCGGCGCCGGATTCGCGCAAGCGATGGTGGGGCTGCTGCCCGACGCGCTCGCCCGGCCCGCAATGGACAAGGCCGGCATCGACCGCCTTGCCGCAATGCACACCGCACTCGACCTCGTGCGCCGCGGCGGAACGGTGTCTCTCAGCGGAGTGTACGCGGGCGAGGCCGACGTGCTGCCGATGAAATCGATGTTCGACAAGCAGGTGTCGATGCGCATGGGCCAGTGCAACGTTCGCAACTGGATCGACGACCTGATTCCCCTCGTAGAGGATCCGTCCGATCCGTTCGGCGTGCTCGATCTCACGACCCACCGCGTCTCACTCGAGGAGGCACCGGCGATGTACGAGGTGTTTCAGAAGAAAGAAGACGGCTGCGTGAAGGTCGTGCTGACTCCCTGAGCCAGCAGATCGGGGACGCGGTCGTTAGGATGGAGTTTTTCTGCCGACCGTCGCCTGGGAAGGGCCGCACCGCCCCGTGTTCGATCTGATCGACTTCCTCCAGGCCGATGCGTTCTCACTGCTCGGAGAGAGCGTGTCGGTGATCGAGGTCATCGGGTTCGTCACGGGTGCGCTCTGCGTGTGGGCCGTGACGCGTCAGATGATCTGGAACTGGCCCGTCGGCATCACCAACAACGCGGCATTCTTCATGCTCTTCATCGGTGCGGGGCTCTACGCCGACGCCGTGCTGCAGGTGATCTTCGCCGGGGTCGCGGCATACGGCTGGTTTCTCTGGAGCCGACGCGCATCCGCCACAGGCGTAGCGGTTCTCGAGGTGCGCCGCGGCACGCGTCGAGAACGCTACTGGGGCATCGCGGCGACAGCGCTGTTCACCGCGGGTGCCGCGATTCTTCTGCAGGGAACGACCGACTCGACCGTCCCGCTACCCGATGCATTCGTTCTGGCCGCGTCACTGCTCGCGACGTGGGGCCAGGCGCGAAAGATCATCGAGCAGTGGTGGGTCTGGATCGCCGTCGACGTGGTGTCCATTCCGCTCTATGCGTCGAAAGGCCTGTGGCTCACCGCGATCCTGTATGTCGGCTTTCTCACCCTGTGCGTCGACGGTCTTCGTCGGTGGAGCAACGAGCTGAGGGACACGCGTTCGCGGCGGCAGACCGCCGAGCACGATCCTGAGGTCGTGACGCGGTGACGACGCGCACGGGACTCATCATCGGCAAGTTCTATCCGCTGCACATCGGACACATCGCGCTGATCGAACGAGCTGCCGGCGAAGTCGACCACCTCGTGGTCCTCGTTCTGGCGACGCAGATCGAGACCATTCCACTCGAGCGCCGCACCGCGTGGGTGAGCACGGCGACGGCACACCTCGCCTCGGTGACCGTTCTGGGCATCCTCGACGATGCGCCGGTGCACTACGACAGCGACATCGCCTGGGTGGCCCACCACGAGGTCACGATGGCCGCCCTCCGCCGGGGTGGTATCCGCAGCATCGATGTGCTCTTCAGCTCGGAGAGCTACGGGGCCGAACTCGCCGAGCGGCTGGGCGCCGTGCACGTTCTGCACGATCGAGAGCGCCGGCGCATCCCCATGAGCGGAACGGCCGGCCGGGCGCGGCTGGCCGATCGGTGGATGCAGCTGGCCGAACCGGCCCGCCTCGACCTCGCCACGCGGATTGTCGTCATCGGCGCGGAATCGACCGGCACGACGACACTCTCCGTAGCCCTGCGCGCGCACTACCGAGCGCGGCACGGATTCGAGTCGATCGCCGAGGTCGACGAATACGGCCGTCGCTTCACCTATGAGTTGCACGAACGCGCAGCCGCCGAGGCGCGAGCATCCGGTTCTCCGCAGCCCCGGGTCGATGATCTCGTCTGGCTGCCCGAGCATTTCGCCGAGATCGCCCGCACGCAGACACGGATGGAGCAGTCCGCCGCTGTCGAGTGCGCCCTCGTGATCGCCGATACAGACGCGTTCGCCACGTCGCTGTGGGAGCGCCGCTACTTCGGCACGCACAGTTCTGCGGCGCTCGAGGCGGCCACGACCGACCTGCCCCGCCGCGACCTCTATCTGATCACCGACCACGTCGACGTTCCCTTCGACCAGGACGGCTGGCGCGACGGTGAGCACATTCGAGGCGAGATGACAGGCTGGATCGTCGACGGCCTCAGCGCTCGCGGTCTTCCCTGGGTGCTGCTGCGGGGAGTGCACTCCACGCGCCTCGAATACTCGATCGAGGTCATCGACGCCCTGTTCGCGAAGAACTCGACCTTCGTCTCCCCGTCGTGGGCGCCGCCGAACCAGTGAACGAGTGACGGCACGCTGGTCACTCCCGGGACCGATCGAGAAAAACGGCCTCAGTGCGACTCGTCGCCCCGAGCTTTCGCAGGATGTTCGAGACGTGCACGCTGGCGGTCTTCGCGCTGATGAACAGCTGTTGTGAGATCTGTTTATTGCTGAGTCCTTCGGCGATCAGGTCGAGTACCTGGCGCTCCCGGGCCGTGATCGTATCCGCACCGGTCTTGTCGCGCCCGTCATCCGCCCTGGTCTGTGCATCGATCCGTTCCTGGCGATCGTGGACGTAGGCCTTGAGATGGCGGGGCACGAGGGGCGAATCGGCGCAGGCCTCCGCCTGGCGCCACGCGCTCGTCGACGCACTCAGCTCGGCTCGCGCGATCGCGGCGTAGGCCGGGGCCGTCGGCCAGGCGCCCAGACGATGGAGAACGTCTTCGAAGCGTGAGCGGATGCCCGGCCTGCCGGCCGAGGGAAGGTGCGACTCGACCGCTGCGAACGCGCGAGCGGCGGTCGCCAGGAGGGGGAGGTCGAGCGACGCGAAGTCGAGATGGTTCTCGTCGAGCACGGATCGAGCGGCCTGCCATGCCTCCATCGATCTGCCTCGATCGAGGCAGATCTCCGCCGCGATCGTGGCCAACGTGCGTTCGAGTCGCGCGTCGATACGAGCCTTCTGACGAAGCTCCGGCATCCATTCCTCGAGAAGCGCGTCAGCGAGGGCACCGTCGCCATGCAGAAGAAGGGAGCGCAGCTTCAGCAGCCGGATGTCGGCGCTGAAGCCGATGGGAGCATCCAATTCGAGCGAACGATCGAGCAAATCGTCGGCCTCGGTCAGCTCACCCAGAGAGAGGAGCGGCCCGATAGTGTTCGACGCGAACATGACTCCGCTCGTGCGCTCGACCCCCCTCGCGACAGCCCGGTCGGCTCCGGCGCGGGCGACGTTGATCGACTCGAGGTACCGTCCGAGCATCGCCAGGGCATCGGAGTAGTTGACCCAGAAACGCATCATCGCCGAGTCGTCGCCCTCGGCGAGGACCCCCGCGAGCTCCAGGTCGGCGAGTCCCTCGTCGATACCGCAGAGGCTCAGCGTCGACATCCCGCGGATGTTCGCCGCGACCGACATGCGGGCCGGAGAGGTCACGGACTCCGCCTCGACGAAGGCGGAGTCCGCGACGGGGATCGCGTCGGCGAACCGAGCCGACAGCATCAGGCGCGCGGCCAGCTCTCCGAGAACGTTCGCGCGAAGCACGCTCCGAGGTTCGTTCTCGAGAACATCCAGGGCCTGCCGAAGCAGCTCGATCGAACCCTCTCGGCCGATGTTGGCGAGAAACGATGCCTTGTCGCGCAGCATCCGCGCGAAGAAGGGCGCATCGGAGGGTGACGAGGACGCGATCGCCTCGTCGATGAGCGAAATCGCACGGTCACTACGCCCGGCGTTGCGCAGCATGTACGCGGTGTCCGCCATCAATTCCTCCAGGCTTCTGCCCGCGACACGGTCTGCCTCGGGCACGTGCTGCCAGAGGTCGATCGCACGTTCTCCCATGCGGGCGGCCACCGAGAATGCATACGACGACCGGGCGGCGTCCATCGCATCGAGGGCCGATGCGAACGCTCGGGGCAGATCATGGGCGGCCATCCAGTGGTACGCGATCTGCGAGGCCCCCGTGTGCGAGTGCGCGCGCGCCGACAGGGCCTCGGCGTACCTCGTGTGAAAGCGCATGCGTTCACCCGGCAGCAACTGCTCATGAACGGCGTCTCGAACCAGCGCGTGCCGAAATCGGTACGCCGTGTCGTCGACGACGAGAATATGCGCCCGAACCGCCTCGCGGGCCGCGTTCTCGATGCTCTGCTCGTCGATCGACGACACGGCCAGAAGCACATCGTGGTCGACCTCTGCGCCTCCCGACGCGAGCAGTCGCAGCATCTGCTGCGTCTCGTCGCTCACGGAATCGTATCGGGCCAGCAGGATGTCTCGAAGCGTGTCGGGCAGTCGGTCGGCGTCGTGCGACTGTTGCCACGACAGAAGTTCTTCGATGAAGAACGGAATTCCGTCGGATCGTTCGTAGAGGAGCGAGAAGTCGATCGACGAGCGCGTATCGCTCGAAAGCTGCCGAGCGAGCGCCCTGGCCTGTCTTCGTGTGAGCCTCGTCAACTCGACTCGTTCGACCGCCCTGCTGCGATCGAGTTCTGGCAGCCAGGAGCGCAACGCGGAGCGCGCGCTCGCGTCTTCGGTGCGGATGGTGAGAATCAGGAGAACGCGGCTGCCGCGCTCGAGCGAGGCGAGATAGCGAAGGAGTTCGAGCGTCGCCGGGTCGGTCCAATGCACGTCTTCGACGATGATCACGAGGGGCCTCGACTGGGACAGGGTCGTCAGAAGTCCGGCGACGCTGTCGAACATGCGTCCCGCTCCGCCACGTTCGCCGTTCGCCATATCGGGCGATGACACGAGTTCCGGCACGAGTTCCGGCACGAGCACCGACACCGAACTGATGCCCGGCCCGGCCGCATCCCGGATCGTCTCCGGCCCGAAGGCTGCGACCAGGCCCCGCAAGACGGCGACTATCGGACCATAGGGTGGGGCGTCACGGTCGAGGTCGACGCATTGTCCACGAACGACGAGAGGATCGCCGGCCGCGTTCTCGCTGAATTCGTCGACGAGGCGCGTCTTTCCGATTCCGGCCTCACCACTCAAGACCACGATACGGAATGCTCCCGCGCGGGCCTCGGCGAGGGCTCGATCGAGCGTCTCGAGCTCGTTCTCCCTGCCGACGATGCCGGGCCGGGCAGCACTTCTGGTCACCGTCCTATCGTGCCAGTGTCGGGCGACGGTTGGAGTGGGGTCGACCGAGGGTGTCAGGAGGTCGATCCGGCACGATGGGCGACGCGCCGCGGCGCACGTCTGAAAGGCGCACGCGCCCAATCGAGCGCCCGGCGAATGAGACGGCGTGGCTCGCCAGGATCGGCCTGCTCACGCGCGATCCTTCGGAGCTCGAGTTCCCGTTCCATGCGGGCCTCGGCCTCACGGTAGAGCCGGTAGTAGGAATAATCGCTGATGTTCACGGTGCCGCTCCTCGTCGATGGGAATCTCTCTACGTACCGAGATTCCTCTCTAAGGAGGGGGCCGGGCATCGGGCGAATTGCCTATCTTCGCGGCGTCTGCGACTCGTTCGACGTACGCAACTCTTCTGCCGCATCCGGCGTTCGGTGAGCCCACGCCTCGGCGATCTCGCCGAGGTGACGGGATGCTTCGCTCAACACGTCGGCACGCGCCGAGTATCGCAATTCGCGGCCGACCCGCCTCGACGACACGAGTCCGGCCGCGTCGAGAGCGGCGAGGTGCTTGGCAATGGCCTGCCTGCTCACCGGCACCGTTGCGGCGAGGGTCGAGGCCGACAGTTCGGCACCGGCGATCCGGCCGAGGATCTGCCACCGGGTCGCTTCGCCTAAAGCGGAGCAGACCTGGCGGAGGTGTTCGAGATCATGCGCCACGGGTGGGTTCCTTCGACTGGGCGGGCAGCGGATGCCGTCAGTCTAGGGCAACCTCCGGGTTGCGTTGAGGGCGGATCAATACCAGTTCATCGACTGGGAGTGCGACCAGGCCGCACAGGGGGTTCCGTAACCTCGTTTGATATAATCGAGCCCCCACGTCACCTGCGTTGTGGCGTTCGTCTCCCAGTCGGATCCGGCCGACGCCATCTTGCTTCCCGGTAGCGCCTGAGGAATTCCGGCGGCACCGCTGGAGGCGTTCTCCGCCCGATAATTCCATCCCGACTCCTTCTGCCAGAGCGAGACCAGGCAGGAGAACTGCTCACCGCCCCAGCCGTATTTCGACGTACCGAGCGCTTCTGCTGTCGCCTTGGCGCCCGCGACGGTGTTGCCTGCGGCGAGCGCCTCGGCTGCTGCGGCCTCGGCCGCAACGGCGGCGGCTGCGGCCGCCTGGTCGGCCTCGCTCGCGGCCGCCTGCACGCTGGCCTTCGCGGAGGAGGCCTGCTTCACCAGCGACAGCACGGTGTCCCGGTCGAGAGTCTGATATGCCGACAGCGAGGCGACAGTCGAGGAGAGCGGCGTGGTGTCCACCTTGTTCTGCACCGCCGCGATCACCAGGTTTGCATCATCGATCGTCGACTGGGCCTTGTCGTTCGTCTGGGCCTTGGCGATGACTTCGTAGATGCCCAGCTGATCGCGCTGCAGACCTGTTCCGATCGCGAGTTGAGCCGTAGCCGTAGCCGCAGCGCGGTCGGCCGATGCCGAGTTGGCCTGCACGACGAACCCCGTGCCCACGAACGAGCCCGCGATGGCCGCAATGCCGGTGGCCACGAGATATCTTCTTCGGGTGGTTCTGCGGCGGGTGTTCGCCAGCTCCCGCCGGGTGTTCGTCAGCTCCCGCCGAGTGGTGGTAAACGCGCGTGGGGTCGGATCGGTCTGTGAGGCCTGGTGCATGTCGTCCAATGAATCGTCGAGCGGCATGCCGACAGCAAGCGCGGCCGTGCCAGGGCGCTCGCGTATCCCCATGGTTCTCTGTCTGTCCGGAGGGGACGAGGCCATTTTCGCAACCGGGTAAGGGCGAAGCCTCGTGGCGTGACGAATCGATATCGGGTGCGCCCACGGCCACGAATCGACGCGCGGGCGAGGGCTAGTATGCGCACCCCTCCTGAGTTTTCGCGGTGAATCCCCTGCGCGCGCCGCTCGTTGCCGTGAACGATCCGCTAACGGGTCTCGATTTCGTGCGGCGGCAGCGCCTCATGGTTGCGGCGACCATGGGTGCGCCTGTTCTCTTTCATCTCCGCCTCGAAGAGATGGCGCCTGCCCCCGGCGAGTTCTGCACGCGCCGACGATTCGGCATCCCGGAACGCCGCGTAGTAGCCGTCGTCGTAGTCCTCGACGATCTGAAACGTCCAGCGCCCCTCGATGACGTTTCGCCCGACGAGATCCGCGTCGATACGCGAGGCGATCTCGTGGTGCCCGGCTGTGCGGAGCAACTCGACCGCCTCGCCCAACGCGAGGTCGGCGGTGCCCGTCAGGCGGTGGAAGGCGTACAACTCGCCGCGCGCGTGCTCGACGACTTCGAGCGCCTCGGACAGTTTTCCCAGTGCCTCGATCGTTGCGTCGTCGACGCCCTGCGGTCTGCGGTGGCTCTCGTCGGGTCGGTCGTGTGAGGTCATGACCTCATGCTAGGGATGCGACACGTCCCCGGTTCGGGGCTTGCAGACATCGGCGTCGGGGGTTGGCACGTCGCCGACAAGGGAGCAGGATCGCTGCTATGGCGACTCCCCTTTCGAATCCCCCCGTACCCATGCTGGCGAAATCCGTCGCCGTCCTCCCTGAGCCCGACAGCGTGCCGGGCGGGTTCGGCTACGAACCGAAGTGGGACGGTTTCCGCGGGATCGTCACCTACGACGGAGAATCGATCGAGATCACCAGCCGCGGGTCGAAGCCGCTCACACGTTACTTTCCCGAGTTGGTCGAGACATTCGAATCCCAGCTCACCGAGCCGTGCGTCCTCGACGGAGAAATCGTGGTGCGCCACGGCACTCCAGGGCGGGAACGGCTCGACTGGGATGCGCTGTCGCAACGGATCCACCCGGCGGCCAGTCGCATCCAGACCCTGTCGCGTGAGACGCCGGCGAGTTTCATCGCATTCGATCTCATCGAACGAGGCGAGCAGTCGCTGATCGAGCAGGCGTTCGCCGACCGGAGAAGGTCGCTGGTCGACCTGCTGGGCGGAGCGGCCTCGCCTCTGCACATAAGCCAGCTGACCCAGGATGTCGAGACCGCCCGGCGCTGGCTCGTCGAGTTCGAGGGAGCGGGGCTCGACGGTGTTCTCGCCAAGCCTCTGGCGGCTCCGTACTCCCCGGGAAAACGCGTGATGCTGAAGGTCAAGCACCACAGGTCAGCGGATGTCGTCGTGCTGGGCTATCGGCTGCACACCAGCGGCGACGGCGTCGGCTCCCTCCTCCTCGGCCTCTACGACGATTCCGGTGAGCTGCGAAGCGTCGGCGGCGCATCGGCCTTCACAGCCCGACGCCGACTCGAACTCGTGGCCGAGCTCGAGCACGCCGTGATGCGGGGCTCCGACGGGGCCGTCGTCACCGGAGAGGGCGAGCGAAGCCGGTTCTCGTCGGGTAAAGACGTGTCGTTCGTGCGGCTGGAGCCGCGCATCGTCGCGGAGGTGCGCTACGACCAGATGGAGGGGTCACGGTTTCGGCACACGGTGCAGTTCGACCGCTGGCGTCCCGACCGGGACGCCCGCTCGTGCACGTTCGATCAGCTCGAGACGCCCGTCGCCTACGACCTCGGAGATGTGCTGGCGTAGCGGCATCGAGCACGCGCACTGCAGGTCAGGCCTGCTTCTTGGCCCTGCTCGGTTGAACTCGCGGCGGCTCCCCCGGCATCTTCGGATAGTCGGGAGGAAACGGCAATTCGCCCAAACCGCTTCGCAGGTCGCGCTCCCACCACTCGAGAAGCACGTCGATCGTGCCTGGTGCCTCGTGCATCGCCGCCCACGGGTCCCCCGTCGTCGACAACCGCTCGGGCACCGTCAGGATCGTGAAGCGCGCCGGGTCGGCACCGTCGAGTTCGTTCCATTCGAGGGGGCAGGATACGGGAGCGTGGGCGAGTGCCCGCGGACTGTAGGCGCCGGCCATCGTTCGATCGCGATTGGCCTGGTTGTAGTCCACGAAGATGCGCTCCCCGCGCTCCTCTTTCCACCAGTTGGTGGTGACCTCCCTGGGCATCCGTCGTTCGAGCTCGCGCGCCGCGGCGATCACCGCGTGTCGCACGTCGAGAAACTCCCGGTCGGGCCGGATCGGCGCGAACACGTGAAGCCCACGATTTCCCGAGGTCTTGATGAAGGCATCCAGCCCCGCCTCGGCCAGAACCGCCCGCAACGCGACGGCCACCGGTTTGGCATCATCGAAGTCGGTGCCGGGCTGCGGATCGAGATCGATGCGCAACTGGTCGGGAAAGTCGCTCGTCTCGGCCCGCGAGGCCCACGGGTGAAACACGATGGTGTTCATCTGCGCGGCCCACACGGCTGCGGCCGGTTCGTCGAGCACGAGTTGTGGATGCGTGCGGCCGCTCGGGTAGACCACCGCCTCGCTGCGAACGTAGTCGGGCGTTCCCTTGGGAGGGTTCTTCGAGAAGAACTGCTCGCCGTCGATGCCGCCCGAGAAGCGTTGCAGCGACACGGGACGGTCGCCGTTCGCGTCGATGAACGCCGTGCCGACGGCCACGAGATAGTGCGCCAGGTCGAGTTTCGTGATTCCTGGCTCGGGCCAGAGCACCCGTGACGGGCTCGAGATTCGAACCTCGCGATCGCCGTCAGGACCGGGGACGCTGATGCTTGTCGCTTCGCTCGCCATAGGGGCAGGCTACTCGCGCGGGCGGGGCGCCGTCACTCCCCTCGCGAGGCACGACCCACGAATCGGCGACCCGTGCACGGTAACGTGACCCGCATGGACGCCTACACCGAGAATCCCCGCACCAACGTCTTGGCCATCGTCAGCCTGGTCACGAGCATCCTGGGACTGGCGATCGTGCCCATCATTCTCGGCCACATCTCGCTGAGCCAGATCAGACGAACCCGCGAGCAGGGGCGTGTGATGGCGATCATCGGTCTCGTCATCGGTTACCTCAGCCTGCTGGGATACCTGATCCTGATCGCCATCGCGGTTGTCGTTTTCGTCAGCCGCGGAATGTCCGGGGCGTGAGTGCCGTTGTGATCGGGGATGGTGTTCGTCGCGAGCACCGTCTCGCACTCGAAACCGAAAGCCGCCACGCCATGTCGATTCCGCTGTCCATCCTCGACCTCGCTCCGATCGCGCCGGGCCAGACGGCCCGTGAGAGCTTCGAGGGCAGCGTTCTGCTCGCCCAGGCCGCCGAGCGTGCCGGCTACCGCCGTGTCTGGTACGCGGAGCACCACAACATGGCCACGATCGCCTCGTCGGCGACGAGTGTGCTCATCGGATATGTGGCCGCGCACACCTCATCGATCAGACTCGGCTCCGGCGGAGTGATGCTGCCGAATCATTCGCCGCTCACCATCGCCGAGCAGTTCGGCACGCTCGAGACCCTGTTCCCGGGGCGCGTCGACCTGGGCCTCGGGCGCGCGCCCGGCAGCGACCAGAACACGATGCGTGCGCTCCGTCGCGACCCGATGTCGGCGGATTCCTTTCCTCAAGACGTGGTCGAGCTGCAGGGCTTCCTCAGCGGCGATTCGCGTATTCCCGGGGTTCAGGCCGTGCCCCGCGCCGGCGGAATCGTTCCCCTCTACATCCTCGGATCCTCGCTCTTCGGCGCTCAGCTCGCCGCTCAGCTCGGGCTGCCTTACGCCTTCGCGTCGCACTTCGCACCGGATGCGCTGCACGACGCCGTGGCGGCGTATCGCAGCGGGTTCCGGCCGTCGGAGCAGCTGGCCGAGCCGCACGTCATCGCGGGGGTCAACGTCGTCGCATCCGACGACCACGACGACGCCGCCCGGCAGGCGGCGACGACCCGGCGAGCGCGCGTGCGCGGCATGATCTCCCGGGGACCGGCGACCCCCGACTACAGCGACGCCCAGATCGACGACTTTCTCACCACGCCGAACGGGCGACAGCTCGCGTCGATGATGACCTACTCGGCCGTCGGCACGCCCGAAGAGGTGCGCGACTACCTCGAGAACTTCGCGCACCACGCTCAGGCCGACGAGCTGATTCTCGCGCACCAGTCCCCCGAGCTGCCCGGCCGGCTCCGCTCGGTCGAACTCACGGCCGAGGCGATGGCTACGGTCTCGGCGTAGGGTTCGGGTCTACCCTCACCAGGTTCCGGATGGCGACTCGATCAGCGGCACCGGCGCGTACGACCAGTGGCCGCCGTTCGCGTAGTGACTGGTGGCCCAGGGCGACGCCCAGATCGCCTGTTCGATCTCTGCTGTTGGGGCCGACGACGAGAATCCGGCGACGATGCCAGCGTAGCCCGGATTGCTGTGCAGTGCCTCTGCAGCATTCTCTGCGGCGATGACCAGGTTGTCGTAGCTCCCGAGGCCGCTGTTGCCGCCGGATCCCCAGCCGTTGTTGAGGGGGTTGTTTCGGTTCCACCAGTCGTCGGGTCCGTTCTCCTGCCGCATCCAGCGCAGCATCACCGTGATGTTGTCATCGGTGCGCGGAAAATCTCCGAGCAGCAGCACGAGTTCGGCCCAGTCCCTGTTCGTGCGTCCCTCGCTCAGTCCCTCGACGCCGGCCACGGTCGCGAACGAATCCCGGGCGATGGATGCGTGAGCGAGCCCCGCAGGCAGGTCCAGCACCTGCCGCGAGGGCATCCCGACCGAGAGGGCGCTCTCGAGCGCCAGGTCCGCCTGCGCGGGCGTCGTGGCCGGAGCGATCGCCGTCAGAGCGGCCAACGCCAGCACGGCCGAGAATGCGGTGATACCCAGGATGCGACGCGCCAGTCGTGCGCGTCGGGAGACGGGTCGAACGACCGGCCTCGACGGGGGCTGGTGATAGCTGTTCATGGGCAGTAGGCCAACTGTACGCTCGGATCATGCAGAACCGATTCTCGAGGGACGACGTCTTCGCCGTGTGCGATGCCCTGCCTGCCACGCGAAACGAGAATCCCTTCGGCCCCGAGACGAGCGTCTACAAGGTCGTCGGCAAGGTGTTCGCCATCACGAATCTCGACGGCGAACCGGTGACCGTCACCCTCAAGGCCGATCCGCCGCACGCGGAGGCGCTCGTCAGGGATCACGCGTGGATCACCCCCGGCTACCACATGAACAAGCGCCACTGGGTGACAGCGACGATCGGTCCCGACCTCGATCCGCAACTCCTCACCGACCTGATCGTCAACTCCTACGAGCTGGTCGTGGCGGGGCTGCCGCGAGACAAGCGACCGACCTGACGCCCGCACCCGCACGTTGGACTACCGTTGGAGGATGGCATCCTCTACAATTTCCGGCCCGACCGAGGCCGATAGCGCTCAGGCCGAGACGTTCTCCGACCTCGGCCTCGATGACGCGGTGCTTAAGGCACTCAAAGATGTGGGCTACGAGACCCCGTCCGCCATCCAGGCCGCAACGATCCCCCTGCTCCTCGACGGCCGCGACGTCGTCGGCCTTGCCCAGACGGGCACCGGCAAAACCGCCGCGTTCGCCCTTCCGATCCTTTCCCGCCTCGACCTCGCGCAGAAGACGCCGCAGGCGCTCGTGCTGGCGCCCACGCGCGAGCTCGCCCTGCAGGTCTGCGAGGCCTTCGAGAAGTACGCCTCGCACCTGCGCGGCGTACATGTGCTCCCCGTCTACGGCGGCCAGGGCTATGGCGTGCAACTGTCGGCTCTGCGCCGTGGCGTGCACATCGTCGTCGGCACACCCGGCCGCATCATGGACCACCTCGAAAAGGGCACGCTCGACCTCTCGCAGCTGAAGTACCTGGTGCTCGACGAGGCCGACGAGATGCTCAAGATGGGCTTCGCCGAAGACGTCGAGACGATCTTGGCCGACACTCCCGACGACAAGCAGGTCGCGCTGTTCTCGGCGACGATGCCGTCGCAGATCCGGCGCATCTCGGCCAAGTACCTGCACGACCCCGAAGAGATCACGGTCAAGAACAAGACCACGACGTCGGTCAACACCACCCAGCGCTATCTCATCGTGTCGTACCCGCAGAAGGTCGACGCGCTGACCCGCATTCTCGAGACCGAGAACTTCGAGGGCATGATCGTGTTCACCCGCACGAAGAACGAGACCGAGACGCTCGCCGAGAAGCTGCGCGCCCGGGGCTATTCCGCCGCAGCCATCAATGGTGACATCGTTCAGGCCCAGCGCGAACGCACCGTCAACCAGCTCAAGTCGGGCAAGCTCGACATCCTCGTGGCCACCGATGTGGCAGCCCGCGGTCTCGACGTGGAGCGCATCAGCCACGTGGTCAACTTCGACATCCCCATCGACACGGAGTCGTATGTGCACCGCATCGGCCGCACCGGCCGGGCCGGCCGCACGGGAGACGCCATCAGTTTCGTCACGCCTCGGGAGCGTCGCATGCTCACCGCCATCGAGAAGGCGACCCGGCAGCCGCTGACCGAGATGAAGCTGCCGAGCGTCGACGACGTGAACGCCACGCGCCTCACCCGGTTCGACGACGCCATCACCGCGGCGCTCAGCCAGCCCGCACAGATCCAGCAGTTCCGCGACATCGTCGGCCACTACGTGGAGCACCACGATGTGCCCGAGGCCGATGTGGCCGCGGCGCTCGCCGTGGTCGCCCAGGGCGACACTCCCCTGCTGCTCGACCCCGAGCCCGTGCGGGCACCGAGGTTCGAGCGCGATTCCCGCGATCGGCCCGATCGTTCCGACCGCCCGGATCGGTTCCGTGACGACCGGCCGGCGCGAGCCGAGCGTGGAACCCACGGCGACAAGTGGGAGCGTCCCGACCGCGGCGACCGACCGGATCGCGCGCCGCGCAGCTCGGGAGGCCCGAAGACCACCTACCGCATCGCCGTCGGCAAGCGTCAGAAAGTCGAGCCTCGCCAGATCGTCGGTGCCATCGCCAACGAGGGCGGGCTCAACCGCGGAGACTTCGGCGCCATCCAGATCCGACCCGACTTCTCGCTGGTCGAGCTTCCGTCGGATTTGTCGTCCGATGTGCTCGACCGCCTTTCGAACACCCGTATTAGCGGCAAGCTCATCGAGCTGACGCCCGATCGCGCGGGCAACTCGGCCAAGCGTGAGGATCGCCCGCGCTACGGTCGCGACTGACCCGCGCTGAACGACGCCGCCCGGCCGATTACTGCTTCGTGCTCTTCTCGATGCTCATCACGAGAACGACACGATCGGCAGAGCGGGCGGCGGCGTCTGTTCGGCGTTGCCGTAGCGCTTGCCGAGCACGACATAGAACGCGCCGGTGGGATCCGGTTCGACGGCGATGAGTCGCCCGCGCACCTCGAGGTAGCGGAAGGGATTGTCGGGGTCGATCGCCGACAGGCTCATCGACGGATTGTGCTGCAGGTTCCTGAACTTGGCCCTCTTCGTCGTGTGCGTGAATCGCAGGGTGTCGCCGTCGCGCAGGAACCACATGGGGTTCACCTGCACGGTGTCGTCGGGCCGGATCGTTCCGAGGTGGCCGTAATTGGCCTGCTCGAGCAGGTCAGCGTAGTCGGCGGGGATGATTTCTCTCATGCCCTCATCAAAGCACGCACCCGCATGAGCGCTCGAGTGATCTCCGGCTGTCCGAGCAGCACGGCCGCGAGCACGATGAGCACGCCCAGCATCTGCCGCAGGGTCAGCAACTCGCCTGCGACGAGGGTTCCGAGCAGCACACCCGTGACCGGGTTGAGCAGGCCGACCAGTCCCACCGTTCCCGCACCGAGGTGACGCAGACCCGTGAACCACGCCACGAAAGCGATCGCCGTTCCCACGATGCTGATGTAGGCGTACGCGAACCAGGTCGTGACATCCATCGCCGGCGGCGCGCCCTCGACGGCGACGGCGACCGGTGCCAGGACCAGACCTGCGGCGACGAGCTGCCACGCGGTCAGCGAGACTGCGTCGACATCGGCGCTCCATTTCTGGGCAAGCACGTATCCGAGCGACGACATCGCGAGCGCGGCGATGGATGCGGTGACGCCGGCCGCGTCGATCGTGCGGGTTCCGGCCAGAAGCAGTAGCGCGACACCCAGGATGCCGACGCCCGCCGCCAGC
>NZ_CAXVWM010000055.1:0-3381 GCF_964263775.1 Agreia sp.
CGGGCGCGGCAGCCGCGGTGAGCGGCGTCTCGAACCCAGGCATGGGAGCGGGCGCGATCGCTGTCGACCCGCCGGTCCCGTCGGAGGCGACGCTGATGATGGGCGTTCCCACGTCGACGGTGTCGCCCTCGGCAACGAGCAGCCCTTCGACGACACCGGCGAACGGCGACGGAAGTTCGACGAGCGACTTGGCGGTCTCGATCTCGACGAGCACGTCGTTGATCGCGACGGTGTCACCGGGGGCGACGCGCCACGAGACGATCTCGGCCTCGGTGAGGCCTTCGCCGACGTCGGGGAGGTTGAAGTGCGAGGTGGTCACGATGCCATCCTTTGCGAATTGAAGAAGAAGCGATGAAGCGATGCGCCCGGAGGCGAGATGGAGCTAGAAGGCCAGCGACCGGTCGACGGCCTCGAGGATGCGGTCGACATCGGGCAGAAACAGGTTCTCGATGCGAGGCGCGGGGATTGGAACGTCGAATCCAGAAACGCGAATGACGGGAGCCTGCAGCGAGTAGAACGCCCGCTCGGCGACGGTCGCCGCGATCTCACTTCCGACGCTCACGAAGCCCGCGGCCTCCTGGCACACGACCAGGCGGCCGGTCTTGGTGACCGACTCGAGAAGAGGCGCGTAGTCGATGGGGCTGATCGAGCGCAGGTCGACGACCTCGAGGCTCACTCCCTCGGTGGCGGCGAGCTCTGCGGCCTGCAGCATCATGGTGACCATGGCACCGTGGCCGACGAGGGTCGCATCCGTGCCCGTGCGCGCGACGCGACTGGCGTGCAGCGGCGAGGCCGAGGCATCCAGATCGACGGGGCCCTTGGGCCAGTAGCGGCTCTTGGGCTCGAAGAAGATCACGGGGTCGTTCGATTCGATCGACTCCTGGATCATCCAGTAGGCGTCGTTGGGGGTCGACGGGCTGACCACGCGCAGGCCGGCCGTGTGCGCGAAGTAGGCCTCGGGGCTCTCCATGTGGTGCTCGATCGCGCCGATATGGGCGCCATAGGGAATGCGGATGACCACGGGCATGCGCAGTGTTCCGCGGCCACGGTTGGTGAGTTTGGCGAGCTGCGTGGTGATCTGGTTGAAGGCGGGGTAGACGAAGCCGTCGAATTGGATCTCGCAGACCGGGCGGTAGCCGCGCAGGGCGAGGCCGATGGCGGTGCCGACGATTCCCGACTCGGCGAGGGGCGTGTCGAGCACCCGCTTGTCGCCGAACTCGGCTTTGATGCCCTCGGTCACGCGAAAGACGCCGCCGAGCGTTCCGATGTCTTCTCCCATGAGGAGGACTTTGTCGTTGTCGGTCATGGCCTTGCGCAGGCCAGCGTTGATGGCTTTCGCCAGCGGAAGTTCTTCGACGGCCATTACTTGCCTCCTCCGAGCGACGCCTCGTAGTTCGCGAGCCAGGCCTTCTGCTCGGCGACGAGCGGGTGCGGCTCGCTGTAGACGTGGTCGAACAGGTTGTCGATCGTGGGGTTGGGCAGTTCGAGCGTGCGCTTTCGGATGTCGGAGGCGAAGTCGGCGGCCTCGGTCTCGACGTCGTCGAAGAACGCCTGGCTCGCGCCCTTGTTCCTCAGGAACGTCTCGAAGCGGATGATCGGGTCGCGGGCGACCCAGTAGGCCAGCTGCTCGTCGTTCTGGTAGCGGGTGGGGTCGTCGGATGTCGTGTGGGCGCCGATGCGGTACGTCTGGGCCTCGATGTAGCTGGGCCCCAGGCCGTTGCGGGCGTCGTCAAGGTGCTTTCGTGAGACGGCGTAGCTGGCGAGCACGTCGTTGCCGTCGATCTGCACGCTCGGAATGCCGAAGCCGCGCGGGCGCAGGTAGAGCGGAACGCGCGACTGCGTGGCGACCGGAACCGAGATGGCCCACTGGTTGTTCTGCAGAAAGAAGACGGTGGGCGTCTGGTAGCTCGCGGCGAAGACCATGGCCTCGTTGACGTCGCCCTCACTGGTGGAGCCGTCGCCGAAGTAGACGACCACGGCGGTGTCGGTGTCGGGGTTGCCCGTGCCGACGGCTCCGTCGAAGTTGACGCCCATGCTGTAGCCGGTGGCGTGCAGCGTCTGGGTGCCGAGCACGAGGGTGTAGCCGTGAAAGTTGCCGTTCTTCGGGTCGTTCACGTCCCACCCGCCGAGGGTGGTTCCGCGCATCAGGCCGACGATGCCCATGAGGTCGACCCCGCGGATCTTGGCGACGACGTGCTCGCGGTAGCTCGGGAAGATGTGGTCCTGTGCACGGGTCGCGCGGGCCGATCCGACCTGTGCGGCTTCTTGTCCGTGGCTCGGCGGCCACAGGGCCATCTGCCCCTGGCGCTGCAGGTTGGTGCACTCGGTGTCGAAGCGCCGGATGACGGCCATGTCGCGATAGAACTGCTCGTGCTGTTCGTCGCTGATCGCCTCTATATAGGGCAGGTACTCGTCGCTCCCGGCGCTGGGAGCGAAGGAACCGTCTGTGGCCAGAAACTGAACCGCGGGCGGAGGAGTGGTCATAGAAGAACCCTCTTGTCTTTCGCTTGTATGCCTACGCTATCGGGTGCGTCGGCGCGCCCTCTGAGAGGGTTGCGACAAGCTTTGCCGAGATAGCGATGAGTTTCTCTACAGCTTCGTGCTCGCCGATCGAAATCCGCACGCCCTCAGGGTGGAATGCACGCACGACTATGCCGTTTGCGGCATATACCTCGGCGGCGTGCTCGGTGTGCTCGCCAGTGGGCAGCCAGATGAAGTTTCCCTGCGGCTTGGGAGCATCCCAGCCCTGGTCGATGAGCGCGGCCCAGAGCGCATCGCGGCGTGCGGCGATGTCTGCGACTCTTTTCTCAAGCTCGTCATCATCGCTTAAGGAGACGACCGCGGCATGCTGCGCCTGGTCGGTGATTCCCAGGGGAATGGCCGTCGTGCGGGCGGCCTGCAGGATGGCGGCCGGTCCGATTCCATAGCCGACGCGCAGCCCGGCCAGCCCGTAGGCCTTCGAGAAGGTGCGCAGCACGACGAGGTTCGGGTACTTGCCGAGGAGCTCTGCGCCGTCGACCGCATCGTCGTCGGTGACGAACTCGCGGTAGGCCTCGTCGAGAATAACGAGCAGGTCGCGGGGGACTTTTGCCATGAAGTCGGCGAACTCGTCTTTGGTGACGATGGTTCCGGTGGGGTTGTTGGGGCTGCACACGATGATCAGGCGAGTGCGCTCGGTGATCGCGTCCAGCATCGCCGGCAAGTCGTGCCGGTGGTCGTCGCTGTTCGCAACCTTGACGCTGATAGCCCCCGTGAGTGTGGGCATCCAGGGGTAGGCCTCGAACGACCGCCACGAATAGATGACCTCGTCGCCAGCACCGGCCGCAGCTTGAACGAGTTGAACAAGAAGGGAGACGGACCCGGCCCCGATGATGACCTCGT
>NZ_CAXVWM010000056.1:0-5130 GCF_964263775.1 Agreia sp.
CCGAACAGGTCGGTCTCGGTCTCTTCGGTGAACGTGGTCTTGATGCCGCCGGCGCGCAGTCCGCCGATCGCACGCGAGTACGACCAGGCGAGCTGCCACGCGGAGCCGGACGCGTCTTTCTCGACGGCGACGATAACGGGAACGCCGCGGCCGGCCTCGTACTCGCGGCGAACCGTGTGGCCCGGGCCCTTAGGTGCTACGAGGATGACATCCACGCCGTCGGGCGCCTGAATGTAGTCGTAGCGGATGTTGAACCCGTGACCGAAGACGAGCGTCGCGCCCTGCTTCAGGCTGGGGGCGATGTCGTCACGGTAGATGTGGCGCTGGAACTGGTCGGGAGCGAGCAGTACGATCACGTCGGACTGCGCGGTCGCCTCGGCGACACTCAGAACCGTGAAGCCGGCCTCCTGCGCCTTGGCGATCGACTTCGATCCGTCTTTCAGGCCGATGACGACGTCGACGCCCGAGTCGCGCAGGTTCAGCGCGTGCGCGTGGCCCTGCGAGCCGTAGCCGACGACGGCCACCTTCTTGCCCTGGATGAGCGACAGGTCTGCGTCTGTGTCGTAGAAGATTTCGGTCACTTTATTACTGCTCCTTGTTGTGTGGGTGAAGATCGTGAGTTCGTGCAGTACTTAATTCTTGAAGACGCGCTCGGTGATGCTCTTCGAGCCGCGTCCGATCGCGAGGAGGCCCGACTGGGCGAGCTCTTTGATTCCATAGGGCTCGACCACGCGCAAGAACGCGTTCGTCTTGCCCGAGTCTCCGGTGACCTCGATCACGAGCGCGTCGCTCGAGACATCGACCACGCGGGCGCGGAACAGGGTGACCGCCTCGAGAACGTGCGACCTCGTGGCATTGTCGACCCGCACCTTGACCAGCAGGTGCTCGCGCTGCACCGACTGGTCGGGGTCGAGCTCGACGATCTTGATCACGTTGACGAGCTTGTTCAGCTGCTTGGTGACCTGCTCGAGGGGAAGCTCCTCGACGTCGACGGCGACAGTGATGCGAGAGAGTCCCTCGATCTCGGATGCGCCCACTGCGAGGCTCTCGATGTTGAATCCGCGGCGGGCGAAGAGTCCGGCGACCCGCGTGAGCAGACCGGGTTTGTCTTCGACGAGCAGGGAGAGAACGTGGTGGCTCATGGTCTACTCCTCATCCCACTCTGGGGCGATCTGCTGTGCGTGTTCGACCAGCGAGTTGCTGACCCCCTGCGGAACCATCGGCCAGACCATGGCGTCGCGGCTCACGATGAAGTCGATCACGACCGGACGGTCGTTCGTCTCGATCGCCAGCTGAATTGCCGCGTCGATCTCATCTGCTTTCGTGACCCGGATGCCCAACGCACCGTACGCATCCGCCAGCTTCACGAAGTCGGGGATCATCTCGGTGCCGTGGCCCGTGTTGAGGTCGGTGAACGAGTGCCGCCCGTCGTAGAACAGGCTCTGCCACTGCCGCACCATGCCGAGCGACGAGTTGTTGATGATCGCGACCTTGATCGGGATCTTGTTGATCGTGCAGGTCGCCAGCTCTTGGTTGGTCATCTGGAAGCATCCGTCGCCGTCGATCGCCCACACGAGGCGGTCGGGCTCGGCGACCTTGGCGCCCATGGCCGCGGGAACCGAGTAGCCCATGGTGCCGGCGCCTCCCGAGTTGAGCCACGAGTTCGGTCGCTCGTACCTGATGAACTGCGCCGCCCACATCTGGTGCTGGCCGACTCCGGATGCGTAGATCGCCTCTGGGCCCGAGAGCTCGCCGATGCGCTTGATCACGTATTGCGGTGAGAGCAGGCCGTCGGTGGGCTCGGCGTAGCCGAGGGGGAACTCGGTCTGCAGACCGCGCAGGTACTGCCACCACTCGTCGATGTCGGGTCGCGTCTCGCTCGCGGCGGCCGTGGAGACGAATGCCTTCGTGAGGTCGGCGATGACGTCTTTCGCGTCTCCCACGATCGGCACGTCGGCCGCGCGGATCTTGCCGATCTCTGCCGGGTCGACGTCGACGTGCACGATCTTGGCGTGAGGCGCGAACTCGCTGACCTTGCCGGTGACGCGGTCGTCGAACCTCGCCCCGAGCGCGACGATCAGGTCGCTCTCCTGCAGCGCGAGCACGGCGGGCACGGTTCCGTGCATGCCCGGCATGCCGAGGTTCTGCTCGTGCGAGTCGGGGAACGCGCCGCGCGCCATCAGCGTCGTGACGACCGGTGCGCCGGTGGCCTCTGCAAGAACGGCGAGCTCGGGTGACGCCTCGGCACGGATGACTCCACCGCCGACGTAGAAGACGGGCTTCTTCGCCTCGAGGATGAGCTGCGCCGCGGCCTGGATCTGCTTGCCGTGCGCTTTGGTGACCGGACGGTAGCCGGCGAGGTCGACCTTCGGATTCCAGAGAAACGGCGCCGAGTTCTGCTGCGCGTCTTTGGTGATGTCGACGAGCACGGGGCCCGGCCGGCCGGTGGATGCGATGTGGTACGCGGCCGCCAGGGTCGCGGGCACGTCCTCCGGCTTGGTGACCAGGAACGAGTGCTTGGTGATCGGCATCGTGATTCCCACGATGTCGACCTCCTGGAACGCGTCCGTTCCCATCAGCGTCGAGAAGACCTGCCCGGTGATGATGAGCACGGGAACCGAGTCCATGTAGGCGTCGGCGATGGCGGTGACCAGGTTGGTGGCGCCTGGACCAGACGTCGCGATGGCCACACCGACCTTGTTGGTCGAGGATGCGTAGCCTTCGGCGGCGTGCCCGGCACCCTGTTCGTGGCGAACGAGAATGTGCCGGATCGTGGTCGACGCCATGAGTTCGTCGTAGAACGGGATGATGGCTCCGCCGGGAAGCCCGAACACGTCTTTCACGCCGAGGTGCTCGAGCGAGCGGAGGATTGCGCCGGAGCCCGTCAGGATTTCGGGCGTGGTCGCCGCGGGTGTGGTCGCGGGAGCGGACCCGGAGGCCGGTTTGGGGATCGCCGGGGAGTTCGGCACGGGAGATGGATCCACGGGCATGTTGTTTTCCTAGCTTGTTGCCTGCACAGCGTGTCGCCTCGCCCTGCGGCGGGCGAACGGTGACGAGGGTGGAGCGCGGTACTACCCGGTGATGGCGCCGGTCGCGGCCGACTTCACGAGCTTCGAGTACTTTGCCAGAACGCCACGGGTATAGCGCGGGGGAAGAGGGGCCCAGCCGTCTCGGCGGGCTGCAAGCTCATCGGCCTCGACGAGTAACTCGAGGGAGCGAGCGGCGATATCGACCCGTATTAGATCACCATCGCGCACGAATGCGATCGGACCTGCGTCCACCGCTTCGGGTGCTATGTGGCCGATACACAGTCCGGTTGTGCCGCCTGAGAACCTGCCGTCGGTCAATAGTAGTACATCTTTGCCGAGGCCGGCGCCCTTGATCGCGGCCGTGATCGCGAGCATCTCGCGCATTCCGGGGCCGCCCTTCGGGCCTTCGTAGCGGATCACCACGACGTCTCCGTGCTCGATCAAACCCTCGGTCAGCGCGTCCATCGCGGCGCGCTCCCGCTCGAAGACCTTCGCCGGCCCTTCGAAGACCGCGGCGTCGAATCCGGCCGTCTTCACGACCGCACCCTCGGGTGCGAGCGAGCCCTTGAGCACCGTGAGTCCGCCCGTGGGGTGGATAGGGTTGTCGAGCGTGCGCAGCACCTTGCCGTCGAGCTCCGGAATGTCGAGCTCGGCCAGGTTCTCGGCGAGCGTCTTGCCCGTGACCGTGAGCACGTCGCCGTGCAGCAGCCCGGCATCCAGCAGCGCCTTCATCAGCACCGGAAGGCCGCCGTGGCGATCCATGTCGTTCATCACGTACCGGCCGAACGGCTTCATATCGGCGAGGTGGGGAATGGTGTCGCCGATGCGATTGAAGTCGTCGATCGTGAGGTCGACCTCGGCCTCGTAGGCGATCGCGAGCAGGTGCAGGATGACGTTGGTCGAGCCCCCGAGGGCCATCGCGACCGCGATCGCATTCTCGAACGCAGGCTTGGTCAGGATGTCGCGGGTCGTGATGCCGAGGCGGAGCATGGTGACGACGGCCTCGCCGCTGCGATGGGCGAAGTAGTCGCGGCGGCGGTCCGCCGACGCGGGCGACGCCGAACCGGGCAGGCTCATGCCGAGGGCCTCGGCGACGCTCGCCATGGTGTTGGCGGTGTACATGCCTCCGCACGCACCCTCGCCGGGAGCGAACGCGCACTCGATGCGCTTCGCGTCGGCCTCGCTCATGGTGCCGGCCTTCACTCCGCCGACGGCCTCGAACGAGTCGATGATGGTGATGTCTTTCTCGGTGCCGTCAGAGAGCTTCACCCAGCCGGGCGCGATCGATCCGGCGTAGAGAAAGACGCTGGCGAGGTCGAGGCGGGCAGCGGCCATGAGCATGCCGGGCAGCGACTTGTCGCATCCGGCCAGCAGAACGGAGCCGTCGAGGCGCTCGGCCTGCATGACGACCTCGACGCTGTCGGCGATGACCTCGCGCGAGACGAGGGAGAAGTGCATGCCCTCGTGGCCCATCGAGATGCCGTCGGAGACGGAGATGGTGCCGAACTGCAGCGGGTAGCCGCCGCCCGAATGGACGCCCTCTTTGGCGCCCTGGGCGAGACGGTCGAGCGACAGGTTGCAGGGGGTGATCTCGTTCCACGAGCTCGCGATGCCGATCTGCGGCTTCTCCCAGTCGGCGTCGCCCATTCCGACGGCCCGAAGCATTCCGCGCGAGGTGGTGGCTTCGATTCCATCGGTGACGACGCGACTGCGCGGCTTCATGTCTATTTCGGGCATGTTACGAGTTTAGAACCACTCACGGCGCCGAAGCGCACGCCTCCGCGCGGAACGCGGCGAGCAGCGCGAGCACCTGGGCGACCTCGACTTCGTCGCGAACCCGGAACTCGGCGATCGTCTTTCCCGCACCGCTCTTGAGCCCGAAGTCGCCACTGCGCAGCACCGCGAAGGCGTCTTCGTCGGTGACGTCGTCGCCCGCGTAGAGCACGGCGGTGGCCTTCGTGTACTCCTTGAGGTGCAGCAGCGCTTCGCCCTTCGTGGTCGACCGGATCGAGAACTCGAGCACGTTCTTGCCCTCGCGCACCGTGAGGCCCTCGATCTCGGACTGCGTCTCGGCGAGCGCCATGAGGTGGGCCTGACGACT